>RFIO01000084.1 GCA_003695205.1 Deltaproteobacteria bacterium | reverse complement strand
TCAGCATCGAGTTGCCGAAAAACCTCGCGGGCGACATCAATGCCAGCCAGCACAAAATCTTCCTTGGCAACCAGTTCGGCGCGAGCCTGAGTGCCGGGTCCGATGGTGGCCATGGTGGTCAGATCCCCCAGGCCGATATCCTCATGAAGTGCCTGCTGCACCAGGCGGCGAATCTCATGCATATCTGCTCCCTAAGCCATTGAAAACACTTTTTTATAGCACACGGCCGCAGCACCTACAAGGGAAAAGCAGGACGCCTTTTTCCTTTACATCTCAACCGGTTAACGCCAGAATGAAGCCGCTCGAAAACCTTCCCGACAGGAGGTCTGTCATGACCCGTGCCGCCATTTTCATCTGCCTGCTCGCCCTGCTCCTTTCGGCCTGCGTCAGCAAGTCGACCTTTGACAAGCAGGTCGCCGAATTCAACAGCCTGCAGGGAGACTACAACAGCCTGCAGCAGCGCTACCAGGACTTGAGCAGCCAGTTCGATCAGCTGCGTGACAAACACGCCGCGCTGCAGTCGGAGAACGAAACGACCAGCCAGCGCCTGCAAGCCTGCGACCAGGATCTGGAACGCGCGCGCCAGGACCTGGTGCGACTGGAACAGGTCCTGTCCGACCGAAGCGCAGAAGCCGGCGAAGCCATGGCCAGGATGCGCCAGACCATCGAGGGGCTGGAAGCGGAGAAGCGTGAGCTCGAAGCCAGCCTCGAACGCGAACGTATCGCGCGCGAAGCGCGTATCGCCAAGATGAAGAACACCTACGACGCCCTGGTCGGCAAGCTCGAGGAAGAAATCAAGCGCGGCGAGGTCACCATTTCCGAACTGCAGGGACGCCTGACCGTCAACATGGTCGAGCGCATCCTGTTCGACTCCGGCAAGGCCGATATCAAGCCCGGTGGCCTGAAAGTGCTGGCAAGGGTGGGAGAAATCCTGCTCAACGTGCAGGACAAGGACATCATGGTCGAGGGCCACACCGACAGCGTGCCCATCAGCAGCCGCCTGCGCGACCGTTTCCCCAGCAACTGGGAACTCTCCAGCGCCCGTGCCGCCAGCGTGGTGCACTTTCTCCAGGACAAGGCCGGCATCCCCGGCGAACGCCTCGCAATCGTCGGCTACGGGCCCTACCGTCCCGTGGCCGACAACGACACCCCCGAAGGCCGCGAGCAGAACCGCCGCATCCAGATCGTGCTGGTACCCGCCCAGGGGAGGATCGTCGAATCGGGCAACTGAGCCGACTGAACAGATCCCGAAAAAAAGCGCCGCACCCGGTTGACAGGTGCGGCGTTTTTTCATCTCAATCCGTTTGCCATCAGTTCCAGAACCGGGTGACATCCTCCGATTCGGCGAAATCGATGGACTGAATGTCGGCGGGACCGCGGGTTTTGACCAGCACCTCAGCGCGATAGTAGTGGTACCGGTCTTCCCGGCCAGGGTATGCGGCGCCGGCAGGATGATACTCGCCATGGCGAGACCGCGGTGGGACAACCGGAGGGGCCGCAGCCGTTTGTCGCCTGAAAGCAGGCTGATTTTTGAGCTGATCGTAGCGCGGATTCTGGCGGACGATATCGCCGGTCGACTGGGCCGTCTCGTCAACAATGACCGCCGCGGTGCCAATCGGCATGGCCAGTCCCCGGCCGATCATGGCTCCGACAGTGGCGGCGTCACGCTGGGTGCAGCCCCAGCACAGTCCGACCAGCATCAGTGCGACAACAAGGTTGCGCAGGAATTTCATGCTCGTTCCTCCTTTGTTTCGGGTGAAATGTGGACACATACCCGAATCCAACGCAACCGGTGTGCCGGAACCCCCAACGTGAAAACACTAGTAATAACAGGATATTAACTACACGGCGCACAATCAGAACAATAATTGGACCAACATTGGATGTACTGCTGCGTGCACAAAAGGCACAAAAAAGGGGCGGCTCCCCCTTTTTCAGGAGTGGGACCGCCCCCCGAATCGCGCCCTTGAACCTTGAACCTTGAACCTTGGACCTTGCCCCTTGAACCTGTCTATGCGTAGCCGGAGGCTACGTCGAGGACCGAGGAGGGAGCGTAACGCAGCAGATGCGTGCGTATCGGCCGCCCTGCCCCCTGTCAGCGGAGCAGCCTGGCCAGATACAAAAACGTCCCCCCCACCGATACGCCCGCGAGGAAGTTTCCGACCTCGCTGCAGATCTGCGACAACTGGAAACGGAAGGGGAAGGCCATGCCGACCTCCGGGTCGGTGAAATGGTAGACCTGAATGTACAGTTCCGAACCGCGCCAGAGGAAGATAAACAGGAAGACCACGATGAAGGCTATAAAGCCCTTGCTGATGGGGCTGTCCTTGATGTTGGCGTAGATTTTCCGGATCAGGTCGATGTTGATCAGCGACAAAAAGACCCAGTTGGTGTTCTCCACGACCCGAATGATATCGAGGGTCCTTTTGTCCGGCAGGGGGTTGACGAAGACGAAGACGACCGAGGCGGCAATAACACCGATGGTCGACAGGTAGACCATGCCCTTGTTCCCCTCAAACTCCAGGGTACGCGAGAAGACATAGTATTCCTGAAAACCGTGGCTCATCACCAGGATGGAGATGGTGCCGACGATGTAGCTCATCGCCTCAATGCGCGGCACCCCGACCCCGGGCAGGTAGGGGATCGCCTGGGGGAGGAGTTCGCCGATGACGATCAGTCCGAAACCGACGGCGATGCTGGTCCAGACACGGGCGTTGCCGATGCTGAAATAGAAGGAGACGATGCCGGCGATGAGCCAGAGCACCAGCTGAAGAACGTGCCAATCCATGTACAAACCTCCTGATACCTGCGTCAAATGGAAACGGATCAGGCCTTGAGCAGCGCCTTGATCCCCCTCTGCATATCCTCGAGCATCGCCTTGACTGTCGAGGGACCGGCCACAAGCTTGGCGGCCTGACCGATGCGCTTGTAGAAGTCGTCCAGCACCGCCTCGGAGACGACCCCCTGACCGTTGAGCGCCTTGTCAAACTCCTTGTCCGCCAGCTGGCCGCCGATCTTGCCAAGGTGCTTTTCCGCCACTCCCTTGAGCAGGCCGACAATCTTCTGGCGACGCTCCTTTTCGCGCTCCTCCAGAGTACGGGCGGCCTCCTCCTCACGGGCACGCCGTTCGCGCGCCACCGCTTCCTGGGCCTTCTGCCAGATAGCGACCGTGTCAGCCGACGCGAGCAGGTCCGCCATGGCCGCCTCCTCGGAGATCTTCGACGTCAGGACATCGATCTTGGCCCCCGGCAGCTTGGCCACCGACATGGAATTCTCGGCGGTCTTTTCCAGGTCGGTCGACCCGTCATGGAAAAATCCAAGAGGATTGCCTTCACGGTAGAAGATCAGCGCTACACGATCGGCCGTATAGATGCGCAGGCAGCCGGTAATCTGGTCCTCCTTGAGCTTGCCGAGCAGGGCGCGGATATCGAGCAGCTTGACCTCCTGGCCGCGATAGAGGACTTCGCCGTGCAGCAGGGCGTGAATACTCATGGCCAGCTCACTCGACAGACGATAGATGTTCAGCGTTGCGCCGCCGGCCAGGGAGCGCTCGAAAATCAGGGCAATGGCGTCGTACGCGATCTCGCGCCGTGTGCCGCCTTCGAACAGGGCGCTGATCAGCCGCCCCTTGTCGTAAATGAGAATGCCGACCCCCTGGGTCGTGTCAAATCGCAGGTATCCGGTGAAATTGCCCTTGTGCAGCTTCATCAGGGCGTCCGGCAGATTGACCTTGCCGGGATCAATATTTTCCTTGACCGGGTTTCCGCGTGGCAGAAGAATCATTTCAGACCTCTTGAAAAGTACTGTATTGCATTGAAAATACGCCGTTTTTCAAAAAAGGCAAGCAAAAGGACAGGCCCGGAGTTTTCCAACATCCGGAACATGCCCCACAAGACACCGGCGAACGGCAACCGGGGGAGAAGTCGCACTTGCAAACTTCAGGCCCTGCTCAGGACTGATCGTTCAGACTGCGCCATACCGCCCGCGCCCGGCGACGCCAATCCGCGTCAGCACCCGATTTGAGCAGCTTTGCCGGTGGCTGGCCGTTCAACGGCACAATCGCCGTCTCCCGCGTCAATGAGGAATTGTCCTGTCCAGTCAGGGCGGCAAACAGACCAGCAACCAGATCTGCCGCGGAGGTTGCAAGCTGTTCTTCCAGCTGCAACATTCCCTGTCGATCGAACAGAGCCAGCCGGCATTCAGCTGCGGCACCCGACACCCCCCGGCCGGTCAACTGAAACGCCAGAAAACCTGAATCCCGCGTGACCATACTGCCGGTTTCGGTCGACTTGAGCAGGCGATCAAAACAGCCGTCGTGGATCGCGGCCAGTAGCCGTCCAGACCGGGCCAGCAAAAGAACGCCTGACGCGCCGGACGCGGGACGACCGCAGAGGGGGCACGCGGGCTTCAGGCGCTGCCGGAGGCGGGCGGGAAGAGAATCATCGCTCACCAGGGCGCAGCGCAGATCAGCCCTGTCGAGAGCCGCCTTTCGCTGGTCGAGTACGAAGGCAGCCAGGTCGCGCAACTGTCGATGCACGGCCGTCCCCCGGGCCCGGGTCAGGACCGGATGGATGCGGCTGCCAAATCCGGCCGCCAGGCTTTCGACCTTGGGGCTTTTGGAAATGGCCACCGGCGCGACCTGCAGATCGCGCTCCCCAGCCATGACGGTCAGATAGTCGCGCATACCCGCACCGTTAGACAGGCGCAGGCGGCCATCGATCAGGCTGGGAACCAGCCAGACCCGGCCGCCGGAACCGTTGTCTCCGGCTGCGGCCACAACGGAAGCGGCGTTGACCAGGGATGGACGGTCCTTGACCGGCACCAGCACCAGGTCGGCAGCCTCGAGGGCCTGGCGGGTCAGGCCGTCGAGCAACGGCCGGGTATCCAGGACGAGGATGCCCCGCAGACCCGAGGCGGCAAGTTTACGCCGCAACCGGGCATGATCGTCCGGCTGGTCAAGCTCGAAACGCCGCTCCGAACGCAAAAAACCCACGCCGTATTCCCCGAGGCTGACCGCCTGTTCCAGCGGGGCCTGGTCGAACAGGGCGGCGACTGTCCGGCCGGACCGCCCGCCGATGGCGAACATGTTGTCGACGGAAAAGTGGTTGTCAAACGAGGCGATGGTCACCGGCAGATCCTCGCACAGCGCCTTGAGGTAGACCGCCAGATTGGTCGCGATGGTGGTCTTGCCCACACCGCCCTTCTCGCTGGCCACGGTCACAACGAACAACGCGTCCTCTGCCATACCCTCCTCCGTCAGGCGGTCGCTTCGAGCTGCAGTTCCTCCCAGCGCCGATAGAGTGCTTCAATGCCGTCCTTGAGCTCCTGGTAGCGAGCGGACAGCATCTTCCATCGTTCGGCATCCTGGTAGCTCTCGGGCAGCGCCATTTCCGTTTCGACCTCTCCAAGTTCGGTCTCGGCCTGCTCTATTTGCGTTTCAAGCTGTTCCAGTTCGCGCTGACGTTTCTGTTCGGCTCGCTGCCGCGCCTTTCGGCGGGCGTGTTCTTCCCTGCGGGCCTGCCGATCGCCGGGCAGCTGGTTCCGGGCGGACTTCTGTTCGACTCGAAGCTCGCTGTGGCTTTCATCGCCGCGTGCGGCGCGGGCCGCGACAAAGTCACTGTAGTTGCCAGGCCAGCAATCGATGCCGCCATCGGCGACATAGACCACACGGGTAGCAAGGCTGTCGACAAAGTGCCGGTCGTGGCTGACAAACACCAGGGTGCCACGGTAGCCCTTGAGCGCTTCGAGCAGCACCTCCTTGGAGGCCAGGTCAAGGTGGTTGGTCGGCTCGTCGAGCAACAGCAGGTTCGCCGGCCGCAGCAGCAGAATCGCCAGGGCAAGGCGGTTGCGTTCGCCGCCGGAGAGGACCCGGACCGGTTTGTCGACATCATCGCCGCTGAACAGGAAGCTGCCGAGAATGTCGCGCACCCGCGGCACCATGGAGAAGGGCGCGGCCTCGGTGATCTGCTGCAGCACCGTCTTTTCCGGATCGAGCACCCGGGCCTGGTCCTGGGCGAAATAGGCCATTTCCAGGTTGTACCCCTCAAGCCTGCTGCCTTCTGCCGGGGCTTCGACACCGGCCAGCAGCCGCATCAGGGTTGACTTGCCCGCGCCGTTGGCACCGACCAGGGCGACCCGTTCGCCCCGCTCAATGGTAAGATCGACCTTGCTGAAAACCTCCAGGTCACCGTAACGCTGGGCCGCATTTTCCAGAACCATGACCTCCCGACCGCCTTTGGGAGGGTCGGGAAAGCGGAAGGCGATCGATTTGCGCTGGGGTGGCAGCTCGATTCGCTCGATCTTCTCGAGCTGCTTGATCCGGCTCTGCACCAGCGAAGCCTTGTTGGCCTGATAGCGGAAACGGTTGATGAAGGCCTCGATACGGGCGATTTCCTCGTCCTGCCTTCGCTTGGCCTCGCGCAGGGCCTCGATGCGTTCGGTACGCTGCCTCAGGTAGGTGGAGTAGTTGCCCGGGTATTCTGTCAGGCGGCCGTTCCAGAGTTCAACAATTCGGCCAACCACCTGGTCGAGAAAGTAGCGGTCGTGAGAGACTAGGACCACCGAATGGGGATAATTGCGCAGGTAATCCTCCAGCCAGTCACGCGCTGGCAGGTCGAGGTGGTTGGTCGGCTCATCGAGCAGCAGCAGGTTCGGGCGACGCAGCAACAGGCGCGCCAGGGCGATACGCATCTGCCAGCCACCGGAGAAAGTCTCGCACGGGCGATGCCAGTCTGTCTCGGCAAAGCCGAGGCCGCGCAACACCCGGCCGATTTCGGCCTCCATGGCATAGCCGTCCCGACGCGCGAACTCCTGCTCCAGCTCGCTGTAGCGCTCCAGCAGTTCCTCGTCGACATTCTCTTCGAGCCGGCGCTGGATCTGCTCCATTTCGGTCTCGATGGCGACCAGTTCGTCCAGCCCCGAACGCACTTCCTCGAACAGGGTGCGGCCTTCATGGGTCAGGCCGTCCTGCGGCAAATAGCCAAAGGTCGTCCCCCGAGCGACGGCAACCCGACCGCCGTCCGGCTCCAGTTGCCCGGCCAGCAGTTTGAGCAGGGTGGTCTTGCCGCTGCCGTTGTCCCCGCACAGGCCGATCCTGTCACCCGGGCGGATGTGCAACTGCAGGCCGTCGAACAGGATACGGTCGGCGAATTCCTTGCGCAGATCGATCAGATGTAGCATGGGCCTCTTATAGCACAAGCTGCCGCGTCAACCCAACAGCCGAGCTGAAAACTCAGGTATCCAAAAGCACCCATATCTGTTATAGTTTTCGAATCTTCCGTCCCTGAGGGGACGGATGGGGGAGCGTCCGACACGGACGCCGCCGTCAGGGGGCTGCCAATACCCTGCCACGAGTTCGAGGCGATCCCGCGGGGTTGCCGAAAGGATTTCACATGACCCGAAAAATGCTGGTGAACGCCACGCATTCGGAAGAAAACCGGGTGGCGATCGTCGAAGACGGCATTCTGTCCGAACTGGACATCGAGATTGCCGGACAGGAACAGACAAAAGGCAACATCTACAAGGCGACCGTGGTCCGGGTCGAATCCGGACTGCAGGCCGCCTTTGTCGATTATGGCGCCGAACGGCTCGGATTTCTGCAGCTGGGCGAGATTCACCCCTCGCTCTACCCGGAACGGGATTCGGATGACCGAAACCGGCCGCGCATCAACGAGATACTCAGGCGCGGGCAGGAGCTGCTGGTCCAGATCGTCAAGGAGGAGCGCGGGACCAAGGGAGCGGCCCTGACCACCTTCCTCTCCCTGGCTGGGCGCTACATGGTGCTCATGCCGGGCGACAAGGCGCGAGGCATCTCACGAAAGATCCCCGACGGCGACGAACGCAAGGCCCTGCGCAAGGCCATCGACCAGCTGGAACTGCCCGAGGACATGGGTATCATTGTCCGCACCGCCGCCCTCGGGCACAGCTCCGAGGAACTGCAGCGCGACCTCGACTACCTGCTCAAGCTTTACCGAAGCATCCTCGAACTGGCCGACCGCAGCCAGGCCCCCAGCCTGATCTACCAGGAATCGAACCTGGTCATTCGCTCGATCCGCGACTATTTCACTCCCGACATGGATGAAGTCCTGGTCGACGACCCGCAGGTTCATCGCCAGGCAAAGGACTTTTTCGCCCAGGTGATGCCGGAGCATCAGCACCTGGTCAAGCTGCACCAGGAACAGCGGCCGATCTTCGCCCGCTACCAGATCGAAGAGCAGATAGAGACCATCACCCAGAACCAGGTCTCCCTCCCTTCCGGCGGCTCCATCGTCATCGACCAGACCGAGGCGCTGGTCGCCATCGATGTGAATTCCGGGCGGATGTCGAGTGAACAGGGGATCGAGGCCACCGCCTACAAGACCAACATCGAAGCGGCCCGGGAGGTGGCACGGCAGCTGCGGCTGCGCGACCTGGGGGGACTGATCGTCATCGACTTCATCGACATGCGGGACCGCGGCCACACCCGCGATGTCGAACGCACCCTGAAAGACGCGCTCGCCGGCGACAAGGCCAGGGTCACGGTCGGCCGCATCAGCCAGTTCGGCCTGCTCGAAATGAGCCGCCAGCGCATCAAGGCGGCACTGGCCGCCGGCGCGTGGAACACCTGCCCGCACTGCAACGGCCGGGGTCGGGTCAGAAGCACCGAAACCCAGGCGGTGGCGACGATGCGCAAGATTCACGCATCGATCGCCAAAAAACAGATCGCCCGCATCGAGCTCACCGTCCCTGCCGAAGTCGCCACCTACCTGCTCAACAATCGCCGCGAAGAATTGCTCGACATGGAGCGGCGCTACCGGACGACCATCGCGATTTACGGTGACTCCGACCTCACCCCGGACGAAATCGAGATCGAACTGGAGAAGCGGGAAAAGCAGGACCAGCAGAGCCGGGAAGAAACAGGCCCGGTTACCGCCGAGGCGGCGCTTGCCGGGGCAACGGAAGAACGGGACGCAGAGTCAGCCCCCGAGACTGCGGAGCCTGAAGTGGAAAAGGAGGCTTCCGAATCAGGGCGCAAACGCCGGCGCAGGAGACGGCGCAGGAAGGCCGCGAGCGGCTCCTCCCAACCGGAACAGGCGCACGCCGAACAGGAGCAGGCCACTAAAGAAGAAAAAGGAGAACAGCCAGCGTCAGCCGCGGCCGAGACTGCGCCAGTCACCGGCGTCTCCGAAGCATCCCCGGTCGAACCCGGCGAACAGCAGGCCGAGGAAAAACCGAAGCGCCGCACCCGGCGCAAGAAGACCGCCGAGATCGAGACTCCGACCGAGCCGGCGGCCAGCCAGTCGGCGGAGACGGAAGACAAGACGGCCGAGGAAAAGCCGAAGCGCCGTACCCGGCGCAAGAAGACCACCGAGGCCGAGACCTCGGAAGAACCGGTGACCACCCAGCCGACGGAGACGGAAGAC
>RFIO01000008.1 GCA_003695205.1 Deltaproteobacteria bacterium | reverse complement strand
CAGCGGCTGGGCCAGCAGGGCATCGAGCAGCGGGGGCAGCCCGTAATTGCCCATCTGGGAAAGCAAAATCAGCACCAACAGCACCAGGGGCAGTGCCCGACGCTCGCTTCCCGCTGGCAAACGCGCCGCCAGCAGAGAGCCGATACCGGAAAAGACCAGCAGGCTGAACAGGATGACCGCCAGGGCGAAAATCGGCTGGCCGAGAAAGAGAATAAAGCGGCGCAAAAGGCCGATCTCAAGCAGCATGAAGCCGAGTCCGAGGCAGGAGAAGTAAAGCAGACGCCACCCGCTGCCCGGCTGGCGCAGGCTCTCCTTCCGGCTGACCAGAAGCGGCAGAATCAGGCAGACGAAGGTGAGCGCCGTCACCACCATCAGCAGGTTGCGCAGCACCAGCACGGCACGATCCTCAAACCGGCTCTGGTCCGGGAAGGTGAACAGCGTGAGGAAATCGGCCGGCTTGTACATGTAGTAGAAAAACGGCCGATTGTCAGTGGTCGGCGAGACGTCAAACGGAAATTCGTCAAAGAAGCGGCCGTCCCGGTAGCCGGACGCCAGCCGGTGGAAGGGGTCTGAGCCTTCACGCCGGTCGGGCATCAGCACCTCCTGGAAGGCGAGTTCGGCGCTGACGGCCCGGAGCCGCGCCAGCTCGCCGGCGGTGAACGGGCTCTTCTTGAGCATGAAGTTGGCCAGACCGCGTTCCTTGATCACGACGATATGCGCCGCGGGATCGGCGACCCCCTGCCGTTCGAGGAAGGCCAGTCCCAGGGAAACCAGCCGCAGGGTTTCGCGCTCAAAGATGAAGCGCGAGATCGACAGGATGCCGTCCGGACTGAGGTGATTCCAGTAGTCAGCAAAGGCCTCCAGGGTATAGAGATTGTTCTCCGACAGGGTGAAGGCGCCGGCCGACGGCGCCATACGGCCGAAAACCGCTGAGGCCTGGATGACATCCCAGGTGCGCTTTTGCCGGCGGATCCAGCTGCGCCCCTCGTCAACCGCGAGTTCGACCTGCGGTCGCCGGTAGAGGGCGCCGGTGAAGGCGGCAAACCGGTCATTGACCGCCTCGGCCACCAGCGGATTGATCTCCAGCGCGGTCACCCGGGCCGCGTCGCTGGCCAGTGCCGCCAGCACATCCTTGCCACCGCCGGGGCCGATCACCAGCCCGGCGGCCCCAGATTTCAGCCGCCAGGCCAGGCTGATGACGTTGTCGCGAAAGTAGCCCATCCCCTCCTCGCCCGGCCAGCGGTACAGGGTGGTGTAGCCGGTATCGTCGACCACCATGCCGAGCTGCTGGGGAATCGGTCCGCGGTAGGTCCGCGACAGCCCCCAGGCCTGGCGCAACTCCTCACCCCGAGAGGGATAGACCGCGACGCGCGAGAAGGAATTCCAGGCGCTCCAGAGCAGCCCCGGTTCGTAGCGGCCGCGCACGAAGCGGATGCCGGCCACATCCTGGCTCAGGTTGACACCGAGCAGCACCAGGGCGACCAGCGCCAGCCCCAGCGACGGCAGATGCTCCCGCCAGCCGGAAGCGAAACAGGTCGCCGCCAGCAGGCCGACCAGGGCGATGACCAGGAGGCCGCTCTCGCCGCCGACCAGCTTCAGCACGCCGATGATCGCCAGGCAGCCGATGCCGGCGCCGAGCAGGTCCCAGCTGTAGAGCCGGCCAATGCTGGCCAGGTAGCGGCGCAGCAGCAGGGTGACGCTCAGCCCGGCGAGGAAGAACGGCAGCGCGGTAACCAGGTAGAGACCGGCCAGAACCGGCAGCAGGCTCCAGGGAACACCACGGTTGTAGAAGCCCTGCTGAAACGGCTGGTAGAAAGGCTGGTGAAAAAAGGAAAGGACCCGGTAGCCGAACTGAGGCCAGAGGCGGAACAGCAGGAAGATGGCGAAGAAGAGCAGCAGCGACAGGGCGAACAGCCGGCAGCAGCGCCGGCAGATGGCCCCGGTGCGGTCAGACGGAAACAGACCTGGTTTCAGCTGCACCAGCAGTGCGGCCACGGTAAAGCCGAACAGCGCCAGGCTGATCGCCATGGAGGCGAAGTGATACCACATCAGCACCGAAAAGATCCGGGTCAGGATCAGTTCGTACATCAGGGCCGCCATGGAGATGGCGAACATGCCGGCGCAGGTGCGTCGATTCAGAATCGGGTCCATAACCGCTGGCAACCGAGCAAGTCCCGTGCCGTGGCCGGCAGGATGGGAATCACCGGCCTGAGAGGGCGCAAACCCCTGTGATGTCATTTATTTGCCGGCCCGATTCCGGCCCGGGCGAAAATGTGACAGCCCGGGTCGGCCCAACCCGTCCCCGACCGCGCCGGACCGCCTCCCGACGGGAGCATGACTGGTACATGATTTGCACATCTGTCCCGGCTGTGAAAACCGCGCGCCGCCACAGAATCCCGCTGCTGCTCCTGGCCCTGCTGCTGACCCTCGGCGCCTGTCGCGAACCGGCCGCCGACCGACTCTACGCCCTGAAGCTGGAGCATGCGCCGACCGAGGCCGACTGGCAGCGCGCCCTGCCGCGCGCGGTGGTGGTGCGCGGCGGCCGGGTGCACAAGGTCGCCGTCTTCCCCGACATCGACAAGGACACGGTGCACACCTCGACTCCCTCCTGCCACCATGGCGGCGCCATTCCGACGCCCCTGACCGTCGAGATGAAGGCCTTCTACACCGATACCGACCTGTTCGTCCGGCTGAGCTGGCGCGACCTCACCCGGGACGATGCCATGAACCGCTGGCAGTGGGACGGCAAGGATTGGCGCAATGATGGCGCCCTTGAGGACGGTTTCGGACTTCTCTGGGATACCCGTCCCACCCCCGAGCCGGCCTTCAGCTGCAGCCTGGCCTGTCACATCGAAGACTTCGGCGTCGCCGGCGCCACCTTCCACGCCCGCAACCACATGAAGCTTGCGACGGACGGTTCCTGGCTCGACCTGTGGAACTGGAAGGCCGATCGCACCGGGCGCTTCGGCTTTGCCGATGACCGCTGGCTCGACCGCGGCGGCATGCACGGCGACCAGCCCGGCGATCTGCACCGGCCCAATTCCCGGGCCGCTCTCGCCGGAGAAAAACCTTTTGGCCCCGGCGATGCTCCCCTCTATGATGACAAGGGGCGCGCCGTCGACGGCGCCTTCCGCCCGGCCGGCAGCCAGGCCCCCGGCTGGCTCACCGAACGTCCGTCGGGGCGCCGGGCCGATGTGCGCGCCAGCGCGTTCCGGCAGGGGGACATGTGGGTCGTAACCCTGCGCCGGGCGCTCGATACCGGCGATCCGCACGATATCGCCTTCAGCCCCGACCGGCAGGACGGCTACGCCTTCGGCCTGTCGGTCATGGACCATACCCTCGACGAACACTACGCCTCGCGCGCGACGGAACGGCTGGTGCTGCTGCCGCCCTCCGCCGGCCGGGCTCGCACAACGGAGTGATGCCCCCATGAACTTCGCCCTGCGTCTGCTGCTGATCCTGCTGGTGTTGCTGACCGGCTGCCAGGACAAACCCGAAAGCAAATCCGCCGATGACCTGGTCCAGGTAAGCGGCCAGGTCATGGTCCCCCTCGAGGGAGCCTACCTCTACATCTACCAGAAGGGGATGGATCTCTACGGACCCGCCATCACCGTCTCCAAGCCGACCGATGCCTCCGGCCGCTTCGAACTGGCCCTGCCGCCCGGTGACTACATCGCCGTGGCACGCAAGCGGCAAAACGGCGAGATGGCCGGACCGGTGCTGGCCGGCGACAACAAGAGCGAATTTATCCAGCTGCACCTGAGCGGTGAACCGCGACAGCTGACCGTACTGGCGCCCGCCAAGGTCGGCGACGAGCGCCGCCTGTCGACCACCCTGCCCGAAGGCAAGACCGGCCTGACAGGCACCATCCGCGATGCCGGCGGCCATCCGGTCGAAGGGGCCAGGGTGCATGTCTACGACCATGTGCAGATGTCCGAACGCCCCAAGTTCGTCTCCGAGAAGACCGGGCCGGACGGCCGCTACCAGATTTTTTTGCCCAAAGGAGGCACCTACTACCTGGCGGCCCGCGACAAGTTCGGCGGCCCGCCGCAGATCGGTGACCTCTACGGCCGCTACGACCAGGGGACCATTGAACCTTCTGCTGTCGTGGTCAGGGACGGCGAACTGCTGAAGGATGTCGACATCACGGTGACCAAGGTATGGTAACGCGACGCCTGCTGCATCGAATCGTCCCGCTGGCCGCGCTGGTACTGGCGCTGGCGGGCTGCCAGGACAAGGCGCCCATCGACCCGGTGGCGCTGGAAAATGCCGCCAGGGCGGGGGACGCAAAAGCCATGGCCCGGCTGGCCGACCTGCTCGGCCACGCGGAAAACGGCGTCAACGACCAGGTCTATCCGAAAATTGTCGCGCTGGGACAGGAGGCCGTTCCCGCCCTGCTGCGGCAGGCCGCCAGCAAAAATGCCATCCAGCGCGAGTACACTCTTGCCGCCCTGGGAACCCTGCGCGCGCGTGAGGCCTTCGATGCCCTGGTCGCCGCCCTGGAGGACACCGGCTTCGAGCGCCGCTACATCGCCGCCTGGGCCCTGGGACAGTTGGGCGACGCGCGCGGCGTCGCGCCGCTGATCGCAGCGCTCAACGATGACAACGAAACCGTGCGCCGCTACGCCACCCGCAGCCTGATCAAGCTCGACCGCCACGCGGTCGAACCGATGATCGCGGCGCTTCCGACCGCTACAACCCGGGCGGCCGGCTACCTGATCCGCGCCTTGGGAGATATCGGTGATGCGCGCGCTGTCGAACCACTGCTCGCCCAGGTCAGCGGCCCCAACCGCCCCCTGGTCTTCCAGGCACTGGCCAAGCTCAAGGACAGGCGGGCCGAGGCCGCGCTTATCGAAGGGTTGAAGGATGCCGACTGGCGTTCGCGATCCTTCGCAGCCATGGCCCTCGGACCTCTCGGCAGCCCGCAGTCGGCGACCGCCCTTGAGCCCCTGCTCGACGATCCCGAGGTCGTGGTGCGCGAGTGGGCCGCGCGCTCGCTGGAAATGATCACCGGCAAACACGTCCGCTACCGCGATGCCAAAGGCGAGCTGGTGCTCCCCTACAGCATCTATCACTGAGGATCTCATGGATTTCGGCAACCTGTTCACCGTCCCGCTGCTCGGCCGCCTGCTGCGCTCCGCCTGGTTCTGGCGCCTGGCGCGCCTGGGCGCGCTGGCGCTGCTGCTGGCGATGATCGCCTGGGGCTGGCACCAGCACGCCATCCCGGGCGTGCAGACGCCCGATCCGCTGATGTACACCAATATCACCAACCACCT
>RFIO01000083.1 GCA_003695205.1 Deltaproteobacteria bacterium | reverse complement strand
TCAATTGTGAACGCGGGAGCATGGTGTAGAAAATGGGACAGGTAAACAGACAGAGCCTAATCCCACGGCAGCCACGGAAGGTCTTCGCGCAGGGCCTGCGCAGGCGCGCCGGTAGCCATAGACGCGGATTCCGAAGAGGTGCAGCATGATGCTGGCGGCGCGGCGTTGGGCCAGTTCCCGGCCGTATTCCTTTTCCAGGTAGCCGCGGAACAAGGCTTCCACTTCGTCCAGCTTGGCGGCGGCCAGCTTGTAGAGTTCGTTTCCTTGAGCGGACAACTCCAACTGAGTTTTTACCAGGAAACAGCTCTTGTAATTGCGTTTGGTGGCCTCCTCGATCACGCCCTCCAAGTGCCGGCAAATCCCTTCACCGATACTGGGCGCGCTTTCGATGGTGCGGCGGATCATGGCCAGGCCTTCCTGCGCGTAGCGGTCCAGGGCCTCGCGGAACAAGCCCTCCTTGTTGCCGAACGCCAGGTAAATGGAGCCCGGATTCAACCCGGTGGCCTGCACGACCTGCTGCATGGAAGACGCGCTGAAGCCCTGTCGCCAGAACAGGCCGATCGCCTGGCGCACCACTTCGTTTCGATCAAATTGCGCTCGTGCCATAACATCTTCGCGGTTTTCGGTCCGCGAGAACACTCTACCCGCAAATCTTGAACAGTCATTCAAAAAGTGGTTGACGGGCCGCTTTTCCCTGCTAGTTTGAACGCGCATTCAAGTTCGTCCGGATGCGCCGGAGGGCTGGGAAGCACGAAATCGTTAACCGAAAGAAACTGGAAAAGAACATGTCCCTGCAAGAGCAACTGACCGCACGCAAACAAGAAGCCCGGGCCCAATCCTCCCCCGAGGTGAAGGACACCCAGCTGCGCGACCTGAAGAAACTGGCCGAATCCGGCATCATCGAGGCCGCCCCGAAGGTGGGCGATTCGCTGAAGGATTTCGAGCTGCCGAATCACCGGGGGGAGATCACGCGCCTGGCGGACCTCCGGCAGAAAGGGCCGGTGGTGGTGACGTTTTACCGCGGGGGCTGGTGCCCGTATTGCAACCTCGAACTGCGCGCCTACCAACAGGTCCTGCCGCAGATCAAGGAGGCCGG
>RFIO01000082.1 GCA_003695205.1 Deltaproteobacteria bacterium | reverse complement strand
CTCGGCAGCCGTCCAGCGACTGCAGGTTGCGCAGGCATTGTTCCAGGGTCTGTCGTTCGTTTTCAGTCAGCTTGATGCCCATGGCGGATCGTTCCTGGTAAAAAGGGTCTGTTCATAAGTTTATCGCGTTCACCGTTTGTGAACAAGGGGTGAAGTGTGAACGGAGGCTCATTCCCCCGGGCGAGCTGACGGACCAGCGCCCGGGCGCAACCGGTCCAGGTCGTCTTCTTTAGGGTCGGTCGTGTGTTGTGTTGGCCCAACTGTTTGTTAAATCAGGGAATTTTTCGACAATATGCGCATTCTGCCTGTCTGTGGTATATAAAAACAAATAAAAAAAGGAATCTGGATTTATAAATTGAACGTGATTGTCTATTACCGGGTAGCCGAGCCAGGCAGGCGCAGAAGCCGTCTCTATCTCGATGGTCAGCAGCGGGATGTCGAGGCCTGGGTGAATCGGGAGAATGCCGGAATTCTTGACGAGGTCTTCGAACTGGAGCGACCGCGCATGCGTGACCGGCCGGTTCTTGAGGCTGCTCTGGCGCGGGCGCGTGACTCTCAGGCCTGTCTGCTGGTGGCCATGGTGGGCGATCTGGTTACGGGGGTCGAATTTCTCAGGCGACTGGCACACAGCGGTGTCGAGATCAGAGCGGCCGATCTGCCGGCTTTCAACGACAAGCTGGTGCCCGAATTGCTTGAAGTTGCCGATTACCGTCGCAGGCAGGTCGGGCGAAAAATCCGCTGGGGGCTGGATCTGGCCCGGCGCCAGGGGCGGTTTTGCCCATCCGGTGCCCGGCTCAGCGAACAGGCCGCGGCCCGTGGCCGGCAATGCGGGGCCAGCGAACGCCGCAGCGCGGCCGATCGCTTCGCCCGCAGTCACTACCACAGGGTGGCGGCGCTCATGCGGGCCGGCAGCAGCATGAACGGGGTTGCACGCTTGTTCAATGAGGAAGGTGTGCCGACTGCGACCGGGCGAATCGGGTGCTGGACCTGCAGTACCGTGCGCAACCTGGTTCGGCGGGCGGAAAAGCTGGGGCTGGAGGGCTGATGGAAGGTGGTTGCCGGTTGGGCGATCCCGGTCAGCCTTCGATTTTGCTGATGAAGACCTCGCGCGGCCGGCTGGTACCGTCCGAGGGGCCGACGATGCCTTCGCGCTCCATCTTTTCGATCATGCGGGCCGCGCGGTTGTAGCCCAGGCGCAGCCGCCGCTGGAGCATGGAGATGGAGGCCTGGCGGGTTTCGGCGATAATGGCCAGGGCCTCGTCCCACTTCTCGTCGTAATCGTCATCCTCTCCGGCGCCGGTGCTGGAATCGGCGGGGGCTTCGAGAATGCTTCTGTCGTACTCGGGGTCGCCCTGTTTTTTGAGGAAATCGACAACTCTCTGCACCTCAAGCTCCGACACGAAGGCGCCGTGGACCCGCTGCAGGACCCCGGTTCCGGGCGGCAGAAAGAGCATGTCGCCCATGCCAAGCAGGCTTTCGGCCCCCATCTGATCCAGGACGGTGCGCGAATCGGTCCGGGAAAAGACCTTGAAGGAGATGCGGGTCGGAAAGTTGGCCTTGATCAGGCCGGTGATGACATCGACGCTGGGTCGCTGGGTTGCCAGAATCAGGTGGATACCCGATGCGCGCGCCATCTGCGCCAGGCGGGCGACACTCTCCTCGATTTCGCGCCCCGCGACCATCATCAGGTCGGCGAGTTCGTCGACGATCACCACGATGTAGGGCAGGTGGCCGTGGTCCAGTTCCTCTTCGGGCTCGGGGACGGGAGCATCCGGATCGAGCGGTTCCGGTTCCGGTTCGAGCTGGATAACACCCTTGCGGGCCAGCTCCTCCCGTTCCTTCTCCTCCTTGGCGATCTTTTTGTTGTAGCCCTCGATGTTGCGCACGCCCTTGTCGGCCATCAGCTTGTAGCGCCGCTCCATCTCGCGTACGGCCCAGGCCAGGGCGAGGCTCGCCTTTTTCGGGTCGGTCACCACCGGCAGAAGCAGGTGTGGTACGCCCTCATAGATCGACAGTTCGAGCATCTTGGGGTCGACCATGATCAGGCGTACATCCTTTGGACTCCAGCGATAGAGCAAAGACAGGATCATGGTATTGACCGACACCGACTTGCCGCTGCCGGTCGAACCGGCAACCAGCAGGTGGGGCATTTTGGCCAGGTCGGAGACCACGGTGTGCCCGAAGATGTCCTTGCCGAGAGCCAGAGGCAATTTTCCTGAATGCTTGAGGAATTCGGGGCTCTGGAAGATTTCCTTCAGGTAGACGGTTTCCCGTTCCTTGTTGGGGATTTCGATGCCGACAACGCCGCGACCGGGAATCGGGGCGACGATGCGGATCGAAAGCGCCTGCAGGGCCATGGCCAGGTCGTCGGCCAGGCCGGCGATCTTGTTGACCTTGACGCCCGGTGCCGGGGAAAATTCGTACATGGTGACGACCGGCCCCGGTTTGACCTCGGAAACCTCGCCCTCAACCCCGAAATCGCGCAGCTTCTTCTCCAGCAGACGCGCGTTCATCATCAGCGCGTCCCGGTCGACGGGTGGCGTGGCGTCGCCATCGTGATCGAGCAGGCTGAGGGATGGGAAGTGATAGGTCCCGGCCGGTTCGAGAAAGTCAAAGCTTTCCTGGTCGGGGGGCGGTTGCTTGCGTCCCTTGCGCCGGGCGGTGATTTTGGTTGTTTTCGGCTCAGGCAGTGCTACCGGTTCAGCCTGAATGATGACCGGTTCTCTTTCTGTCTGCTTCCCTTTTTTGCGAGCCTTTTCCTTCTTTCGCTCGGCTCTGGCGGTGCGGCGCTTGTCCAGCGCGGCGCCGACCCGTTCGGCCATCCCCTCGAGGAACAGCACCATGCTGAACCGGGCCACCAGCATGAAGGCGGCAAGGAAAAGAGCCAGCAGAAGGATAAAGGCCCCGGAGGCGTTGAGGTAGCCGCGCAGGGGGTCGGCCAGGATGCGCCCGATGGCGCCGCCGGCCTGGTTAATCGGCTCGCCGAAGAGGGTGACCGCGTGCCATTTGAGCGCGATCAGGCCGTCGAGCGTCACCAGCAGCAGCAAAAAGGCCCCGATCTTGTAGAAGCGTACCTTGATGTCACGGAACTTGAGCAGGCGCCAGGCGAACAGGAAGCAGGCCAGGGGCACGAGGAAGGAAGGCAGGCCGAAAACCTGGAAAAACAGGTCGGCAAGATGGGCGCCGACAATGCCGCCGAAGTTGCGAATCTGGTGCGGATGCAGGTTGTTGTTGAATGACGGGTCCGCGGAGGAGAAGGAGACCAGGCTCAGCAGGGTGAAGAAGGCGAACGCCAGCCAGAAAATACCGGCGATCTCTTTTTTCAGGTGTTCCCGGAAGAAGGGTTTGCTGTCATCTGCCATATCGAGCCGAACTATAGCGCAAAATGCCTTGAAATATCAATCAAAACGGAATCAGAGCGGTGTCAGCAGAAAGGCGAGTCCGACGATCCAGCAGTAGATGGCGAACCAGGACAGGCGGCGCTTTCGAATGACCCCCATGAGCAGGTGGATGGCGCCCAGGCCGACCAGGAAGGCGACAAGTGCCCCGGTGAGGTAGGCAGGAAGGTCGCCGGCGGGAACCTTGCCGAGATCCTTGAGCGACAAAAGGGTGGCACCGCCGACGGCCGGCAGGGCAAGCAGGAAGGAGAAGCGCGCTGCTGCTTCGCCGTCGACGCCGCGCAGCAGCAGCGCCGCAATGGTCGAGCCACTGCGGGAAATGCCGGGAATGATGGCAAATCCCTGCACCGTGCCGACCAGAAGGGCGTCCAGGGCGTTGATGCCGGTCAGAGGCCTTCCGTCCCTGCGCAGGCGCTCGGCCACCAGCAGGAGCAACCCGGTGACCAGCAGCATGACAGCCACCGTCTTCAGGCTGTCGAACAGGGAGAGAAAAAGGTCTTCGAATCCCAGGCCGATCGCTGCGGTCGGGACTGAGGCCAGCAGAATCATGCCGAGCAGGCGGCGGTGTCCACGCTGTTCGGGGGTTCTGCCCGGCAGGCTGGTCAGCAGCGCCGTCAGTTCCCGGCGGAAGTAGAGACAGACCGCCAGCATGGTGGCGGCGTGCAGCAGAACATCGAACAGCACGCCCGGCTGGTCAAAGCCCGGCAGAAAGTGCTGGGCGATGACCAGGTGGCCGGAACTGGAAACCGGCAGAAATTCGGTCAGGCCCTGCAGCAGGCCGAGCCAGATGGCGTGAATCGGATCCATAGGGTCCCTCGCTTATGCGGATTAGAGGCTAGAGTAGCAATATTATAGGCAAAATAAGCGGTCTTCTGTCGAGTCTCTTGTTGAATAGCCGGCGCAGGGTTTTGCGCACTTCGATGCGCAGTTCATCCCAGTCGGTGATACGGGCAAGGCTGTGTTCGGCCAGGACGGCCCGTACGGCTGATTCCGCTTCGGCCACAATGCCGCCGCCGGACTCTTCGGTCACAAAGCCCCGGGAAAAGATCTCCGGCCCGTAGAGCAGGCTGCCGGTCTTCTGGTTCACGGCCATGATCACGTTGACCACGCCGTGGTTGGCCAGGTGCCGGCGGTCGCGCAGTTCGATGCCGGTCAGGTCGCCGACGCCCCGGCCATCGACAAAGATACGACCGGTTTCAACTTCGCCGGACCTCTCGGAGGATTCTGTTGTCAGGAGCAGCGACTGGCCGTTGGCCAGTACGACGGCTTCGCAGTCCGGATTGATTTCCCTGGCCAGTCGGCCATGCTGCACCAGGTGACGGTATTCGCCGTGGATGGGAACGAAGGTGCGGGGGCGTACCAGCCGGTGCACGCGGGCCAGTTCTTCACGGGCGGCGTGCCCGGAGACATGGATCTCGCTCGTGGTTTCATAATGGACTTCGGCGCCGCGCCGGTAGAGCTGGTTGATCAGGCTGTAGATCGCCTTTTCGTTGCCGGGAATGAACTTGGACGACAGGATGACGCTGTCCCCGGGCTCGATGGCGAGCTGCTTGTGGTCACCGGCCGCCATGCGCGACAGGGCCGACAGCGGTTCCCCCTGGCTGCCAGTGGTGAGCAGCAGGGCCTGTTCGGCTGGAAGACCGCGCCAGGTGTGCAGGTCAACCAGCTGGCTGTCGCGGACGTTGAGGCGTCCAAGCCGGCGGGCGACGGCGATGTTGGCAATCATGCTGCGACCGTTGACCAGGACCTTTCGGTTGCAGCGGAAAGCGGCGTCAAAGACCTGCTGAATGCGGTGAATGTTGGAGGAGAAGGTGGCGACAATGGCACGACCGGCACAGCGCGGCAGGATCTGTTCAAAGGTTTCGCCGACACTGCGTTCCGAGAGGGTGTGCCCCGGTCTCTCGACATTGGTGGAGTCGGCCAGGAGCAGACGAACGCCAGCATTGCCAAGGGCTTCGAGCAGTTCAAGGTCGGTTGTCAGGCCGTCGACCGGAGTCGGATCGAGCTTGAAGTCGCCGGTGTGGACGATGGTGCCGGCCGGAGTGCGCAGTACCAGGCCTGCGCCATCGACGATGCTGTGCGCGACCCGGAAGAATTCGATGCGAAACGGCCCCAGTTCGAACGGCTGACGCACCTCGACCGGGCGCAGGTCGGCAGGATGGGCCAGGGTCTGTTCGGCAAGGCGATTTTCCAGCAGCGCAAGGGTCAGGGCTGTGCCGTAGACCGGCGGCGATCCGAGGTCGTCGATCAGGTAGGGGAGGGCGCCGATGTGATCTTCATGGCCGTGGGTGAGCAGCACGGCCCGGATATCCTGCCTGCGTTCGCGCAAGACGGTGATGTCGGGCAGCACCAGGTCGACACCGAGCATGTGCGGCTCGGGAAACATCAGGCCGCAGTCGATGATCAGCAGGCTGCCGGCGCATTCGAGCGCCATCATGTTGAGGCCGATCTCGCCCAGCCCTCCCAGGGGCAGGAGTCGGACGGCATCCCCGATGTCGGTACCCCACGTCATTCTTCTTTCTCGCCCAGGGTCGCGGCGATCGGATCCCGAACCTTTTCCATGATGCCGCGCAGTTGTCGAACCGATTGCCCTGCAACCGCGACCGGGTCGAAAAAGGTCACGCGGATGGTGCCGCTACGAATGGCGCCTTTTCCCTTGGGCATGACCCTGTGGCTGCCGTTGATGGCAAAGGGGACGATGTCGGCTCCGGCCTGCAGGGCGACAAGGAAGCCACCCTTCTTGAAGGGCTGCAGCAGGCCGTCGGCGCTGCGGGTACCTTCGGGAAAGATAATGACCGAGGCGCCGCCGGCAATGCGTTCGGCAACCGCCTTCATGCTTTCTAGCGATTGCTGTCGGTCGCCCCGTTCGACCGGGATGTAGCCGGCCCGGCGCATCACGGGACCGAACAGGGGGATGCGGAACAGCTCGGCCTTGGCCAGCCAGCGAAATTGACAGGGAATAGCTGCCAGCAGGGCAAGAATGTCGACATTGCTCTGATGATTGCCCATGAAGATGACCGGTCGGTCGGTCGGAATGCGCTCGAGTCCGGCGGTTTTCAGGCGGGCGCCGGCCAGCTTCAGGCCAAGGCGCCCCCACACGCGGGCCCAGTTGTGCAGGGCGTCGGCCCCGGCGACGAAGGCGATGACGAACCCGGTCAGAATCATGAACAGGGTCAGTGGCAGAAAAACGACATAGAACAGGATGCTGCGCATCGACAACTCCTTGAAAAATCAGAAAAAGGAAGTTTAGTCGAGTGGTTCGAGGGAGTCAATCACCTCGGCACCCTTTACACGTGCAGCCCCTTTGGCTACACTCGTCAGCATCCGGTCGCAGGCAACCGGGTGTTTCCCTTTTATCGGGTGCGATCCCCATTTAGCTGGCTGAAGGAGGAACCCTTTCCCATGTCTGTCAACAAAGTCATTCTGGTCGGAAATCTCGGCAAGGACCCCGAGGTGCGCTACACGGCTGCCGGTACCGCGGTGGCCACCTTCCCGCTGGCGACAAGCGAGCGCTACAAGGACAAGAGTGGTCAGCAGGTGGAGAAGACCGAGTGGCACAATATCGTTGTCTGGCGCAGCCTGGCCGAGATATGTGGCAAATACCTCAGCAAGGGGCGCCAGGTCTATATCGAAGGAAAGATCCGCACCCGCTCCTACACCGACCGGGACGGCAACAAGCGCTACATCACCGAGATCGAGGCCGACCAGATGCAGATGCTTGGCCGGGGGGATGAAGGAGGCGGCCGTCCCGCCGCCGCGTCCCGGAACGAATTCAACCAGGAGCCGGCCGAATCCTTCCAGGAGCCGGCTTTCAACGAGGATGACGACATTCCGTTCTGATGTGATCGGCCCGATAACGGGAAGGAAGTCCCGGCATGCTCGCTGAACGCCGCGAAGCTCTGCGAAACGCCCTGAACGATCCCGACGAACAGGTGCGCCAGGCCGCTGCCGGTGCCCTGGAGCAGATTGAACTGCTCGGGGAGCTGGACGACCTGCTGCGCCAGGCGGCCGAGGGAGCTCGCGGTGAAAGGGTCAAGGCCCTGTTCGCGCTGGAAAAAGCCCGTTCGGACCGGGTCTACCCGGTGCTGCTGCAGGCGCTCGACGATGAGGATGCCGACCTGCGGGCTGCCGCGGTGCAGGTGCTGGGTCGTCGACACCATCCTCCAACTCTCAAGGCCGTGCTTAAATGCCTCAAGGATCCTGAACCAGCCGTGCGCGTCCACGCCGCTGCCGCCCTGGGGTATTTCGGTGACCGACGCCTGATCCCCTACCTTGTCGCTGTTCTCAAGGCCCGTGACGATGCCCTGGCGTGTGCCGCCATCGATGCCCTGGCCCGCATTGGCGATCCCGCTGCCGAGGAGCACCTGCTGACAGTTCTGCACGACCCGCGCAGCAAGGTGCGTGTCGCGGCCGCCGAGGCCCTCGGCCGCCTCGACTTCTGACCCTTGCCTGTTTTTGTCGACTCTTCCCTTTTTTCAGGTAGTTTTTCTTTTTTCCGGATAGCAGGATTCAGTCGAGATAATCGGTAACCCTGATATTGCGGCTGAAGGGATCAACCTCCGCGACGATGGAGCGCCGGGTGGCGCCGTCGATTTCGACAGGCTCGGGAGGTTCGATCCTGTTTCCGTCGCCGTCGAACAGCAGTTTGACGCGCAGGTTGTCCCGGTTTTCCGGGTCAACCCAGACGACCAGGGCGATTTCGTTGCTGTTCAGCCGTACCAGGCTGCCGACCGGATAGGGGCCGAGAAACTCGACAAAGGCCGCCAGGTAGTCAGGGTGCAGGCTGCTGCCGGACAGTTCCAGCAGGCGGTCAACCGCCTGGCGCGGTGTCATGGGGCGCTGGTAGGAACGCAGGGTGGTGATGGCGTCGTAGGTATCGGCAATGGTGGCCATGTCGACCAGGGGGGAGACGTTGCGCCCGCGCGCGTCGGCCGGATAGCCTTCGCGGTTGTAGCGCAGGTGGTGGCCGAGCACGATGTCGATCACCGCCGGTGTCACCCCTTCCATCTTCGCCACCAGGTCGGCGCCGGTGGTCGGGTGCAGCTTGATCTGTTCGAACTCTTCGTCGGTGAGTTGTCCCGGCTTGTTGATGATGTTCCAGTCGACCTTGAGCTTGCCGATATCGTGCAGCAGCCCGCCCAGACCGAGCACGCGCAGTTCTTCCTCATTCAGACCGCATGCCCGCCCGACCGTCAGTGCCAGCACGGCCACGTTTACAGAGTGGGTGAATGTGTAGTTGTCATAATCCTTGAGCAGCGACATGGCGAACAGGGCGTGGGGGTCGGTCAGGGTCATGTGGACCATGCTCTTGACCGTTTTGACGGCCTCCGTCGATGAGGGGACGGTGCCCATGCGTACGTCGTGAAAGATACGGTCGACAACCTCGAGGGCGCGACCGTAGATGGCCCTGGGAGATTCTCCTTCGTCTGCTTCGGCGCGAATCGGACGGATGTTGCGGATGCCGCGCGCATTCATCGCCTGGCCAAAATCGGTATGCGGGCTGCCGTCATGCAGCAGCAGGATAAACTGGCGTACCTCCTCGTCGGTCAGTCCGCGGTTGAATTCGAGGCCGTCAATGCCAAAGCGCTCGAACTGGCGTACCAGTTCCTCCGCAGCCGGGTGCGGGTCGCTGAACAGCTGGTCATCCAGAAAAAGGGTTTTTTCCAGCAGGCCGATCTTCATCGGGCTGCGGTGGCGCAGATAGGTGACCAGCTGCTCTGTCAGGCGCCGGGTCTGCCGCCCAACTTCGGGATGGGTCGACGGGTAGAGTTTCAATCCCTTGGTGGCAGCACTGATGCAGAGAATGATCTGCAGTTGGTGGTCGGTATCATTCATGGCTGCGGTTCAGATATTTCAGGGCAAGGCTCGCCTGTCGCGCGACTTCGGGAGACCGGTCCCGGGTCATCTTTTCCAATAGCGGCGCGGTATCCGGGTCGCCGATTTCTCCGAGGGCCTGGGCGGCTGCGGCACGCAGTTCGTTCTGTTCATGGCGTTTGAAAAGTCGCTTCGTTTTCAGCACCGTGCGCAGGGCTGGCAGCGCGTCGCTTGAGCCGATTTCCCCCAGGGCGCGAATCGCATCCTTTTTGCGTTCCAGCTGCTTGCAGAAAAAGTCTCCCCTGCGAACGATGCGCAACAGCTCGGGAACCGCGGCCTCGTCGCCGATCACGCCGAGCGACAGGATGGCCTGGCGGCTGATTTCCTCGTCCTGGTCGTTGACGATTTCCAGCAGGAAGTGGGCGGCGTTGGGACCGCCGATGCGGGTCAGGGCGCGGATGGCCTCGCGGCAGACCCGTATGTCCTCGTGGTGTAGCAGCGGATGCAGGTGCCGGGCTGCCGACGGGTCGCGAATCTCTCCCAGGATGTTGGCGGCGTTTCGAACCACGTACCAGCGCTCATCCTGGAGATAGGCGGCGAGCAGCGGGACGGCCTCGGCACCCTGGCGCGCCAGGGCGGTACTGAGTATTTTGCGCCGTGTCGCGACCTTTTCCTCGGCGAGAGAGTTCATCAGCGGCGCGATGCTGCGGCGTCTCAGGAAGGTAAGCACCTGGAACAGGTGTTTGCGTTCCTGGTCGAGGATGTCCCGGTCACAGAGATAGTTGATCAGGAAGAGAATTGTTTCCTCGTCGGCCAGCTGCTGAAGGGCAGTGTGGGCCGCCTCTCTTTTCGGCAGCCCCGCGCTGCGGTCGCCACTGAAACGGCACAGCAGGACCAGGGTCTCCAGCAGGCGCTGCCGTTCATTGGGGTTCAGGCAGAGTCGGGCCAGGGGGAGCAGTTCCTCCAGCAGTGCGCGGAAGCGCTGTTCGTCCTGCTCTTTCCTGAGTTCCGCCAGAATCTGCTTCAGGTCGCGTACGCTTCCGACCAGTTCCAGCGGCTCAATGCTGTCCAGGTCCCCGGTGCCGAAGTCTTCCTCGTGTTCGTCACGCGCGGTCTCGATTTCCTCGCGGCGGGCGAGAATCTGCCCGAGGTCGGTTTCGTTGACCCAGATAGTCGTGACCCTGGCTTTGAGCAGAAGCTCCTTGAGACCGCCCTTCTGGCGCATCTGTCGAGGATCGATGCCGAGGACGCGGCCGAAGCTGACCAGGTCCTGGACGCTCAGATCGGGCAGAACGGTCAGCGACTGGGCCAGCCTGCTGAACAGGTAGGAGGCCAGTTTGCCCAGGATCGGATTTTTCGGGGCGATGTGGGTCTCGTCGAGGAAGAAGCCGTCCTTGTGAATTTCGAGCGACAGGTGTCGTCCGGCTTCAAGCAGGGGGGCAAAGGCGGTTCTCGTCTCCGAAGCGGTGGCGGCCACGGCCGGGTGACCGGTCGGATAGTACTGCACCGCCTTGATCAGCTTGGTCAGCTGCTGCAAGGCCGTTTCGATCTGGGGCAGGGAGTGACTCACCGTGACGCCTTTGCCGGAATTGGTGTCATTTCACGGTGTTCAGCATACCCGCTCGGGCAGGCTTTGTAAATTGTCCGCTGTCGGCATGGACCAGTGCATCAGTCTTTGTCCGGTGGCGTTCCTTCTTCCAGCAGGCAGTAACCGGCGTCATGGATGCCGTGGTCCTGCGGCAGGTACATCCCCTCGATCAGGTCGGAGAAGTTCTCCCGGATGACCTTTCGTTTCAGTTTCAGGGTCGGGGTGATCTCCCGTCCGGAGAAGTCACGCGACAGCAGGGTGAATCGCTTGATGTGCATAAAACCGGGCTGCCCGGACTGGATGCGGTCAATGCGCCGCCGGATCAGATCGAGAATGGCCGGATGAGTCACCAGGCTGCAGTGATCCAGGTAGGGAATCTTTTTCAGCCTGGCATACTTCTCCAGGTTTTCGAAGTTCGGAACCAGCAGGCCGACCAGGTACGGCTTGCGGTTGCCGAAGACGAAGGCGTTGGCAATGAACTTGTCTTCCTTGAGGCTGTTTTCGATCAGCTGCGGTGCGATGTTTTCGCCGCCGGCGGTAATGATCAGGTCCTTCTTGCGATCAGTAATGCGCAAATAATCGTCCCGGTCGATGGTGCCGATGTCACCGGTGCGGAACCAGCCATCCTGAATGGCTTCGGCCGTTCGCGCCGGGTCCTGCCAGTAGCCCTTGAAGACGGTCTTGCCGCGTATCAGGATTTCGCCGTCTTCGGCGAGGCTGACCTCGGTTCCGGGAAAACAGCGACCGACGGTGCCGAGCCGCACATGCCCTTCGCAGTTGGCGGCGATGCCGGCACAGGTCTCGGTCAGCCCATACCCTTCGTAGATCGGCAGCCCGGCTGCCAGGAAGAATTCAGCGACGTTCTGGGCCAGGGGGGCGCCGCCGCTGACAAAGAAGCGGATGCGCCCGCCTAGCGGTTCGCGCAGCTTGGAGAAGACCTTGTCCCTGGCCAGAGCGCATATGTGGGCCAGTGCTTTCGGTACCGGCCGGCCCTCCTGCATCAGGTGCAGCTCGCGCGTGCAAGCCTTCAGTGCCGCAAAGAAAATCTGTTTTTTCAGCCAGGGACCGGAAGTGACGCGTTCCATGACCCGGGCATACATCTTTTCAAACAGTCGCGGAACACTTATGACCAGGGTCGGTTTGACCTCCTGCAGGTTGGTCGGGACGCTGTCGATGCTTTCGGCGTAGTTGATGGTCGCCCCCTGGATCAGCATGAAATAGTAGCCGTCGACCCGTTCGAAGACATGGGACAGTGGGAGGAAGGAGAGGCAGGAATCACCGGTGTCAATGGAGAAGGTTTCCGCCGCTGCTTCCACCGCGGAGAGGATGTTGTCGTGGGTGAGCATCGCTCCCTTGGGTGGGCCTGTGGTCCCGGAGGTGTAGACGATTGAGGCCAGATCCTCCCTGGCGACAGCTTGCATGCGGGCGTTGACGGCCTCTTCGTCGAAATTGTCGGGCAGAAAATGGCGCAGGTCGAGAACCGGCTGCCGGTCGGCCGCACCTTCGATCAGGACGATAT
>RFIO01000007.1 GCA_003695205.1 Deltaproteobacteria bacterium | reverse complement strand
GTCAGCTTGTCATAGTCGGTCATCTGGCCGACACGAGCGTTTGTCACCTGGAAATTGACCTTCTTGATAGGCGAGTAGATGGCATCGATCGGGATAGTCCCGACGGGCGCCTTCTCGTCTCGGTTGCGATCGGCGGGGACGTAGCCCTTGCCCATGGTGACCACCATGTCGATTTCGACATCGGCCTCCTTGGAACAGGTGGCGATATGATGATCCGGGTTGAGGATCTCGACATGTGAATCGGTGATGATATCACCGGCCGTGATCACGCCAGCGCCCTTCTTGACAATACGGATATTGCGGCTGTCGTGGCCGTGCAGCTTGATCAGGACCCCCTTGAGGTTGAGGATCAGATCGGTCGCGTCCTCCGTCACGCCCGGGATGGTGGAGAATTCGTGCAGTACCCCCTTGATCCGCACCGAACTGATCGCCGCGCCCTGCAGGGACGACAGCAGCACCCGGCGCAGGGAGTTGCCCAGCGTGGTACCGAATCCGCGCTCGAACGGCTCGGCGAAAAACTTCCCGTAGGTGTCCGACAGGGTATCGGTTTCAACCTGGAGACGCTTGGGCTTGATCAGATCTCTCCAGTTTTTGTACATGCGTATCCCTCCCCTTCAGGCTGACGAGCCTGAGGTTACGATGGTTTACTTCGAGTAAAGCTCGACAATCAGGCGTTCGTTGAACACCGGCGTTGTCATCTCCTCGCGCACCGGCAGAGTCTTGACGACGCCCTTGAAGTTCTCCCGGTCGAGTTCGACCCAGGAAGGAACGCCGCGTCGCATCACGCCGTCGAGGGCCTCGTTGACGCGGGCGATATTGCGGCTTTTCTCGCGCAGAACCACCTCGTCCCCGGGGCGCACCTGGAAAGACGGCACGTTGACCTTCCGGCCATTGACAGTGAAATGTCCGTGGCGTACCAGCTGCCGTGCCTCGTTGCGCGAGGTGGCAAAGCCGAGACGGTAGACGATGCTGTCGAGACGACGCTCGAGCAGGACCAGCAGGTTCTCACCCGTGACCCCTTTCATCCTGTCGGCCTTCTGGAAATAGCTGCGGAACTGTTTTTCCAGCAGACCGTAGGTGCGCTTGACCCGCTGCTTCTCACGCAGCTGGGTACCGTAGTCGGACACCTTGGTGCGGCCCTGGCCATGCTGGCCCGGAGCATAATTGCGCCGCTCGATGGCGCACTTGTCGGTGTAGCACCTGTCCCCCTTGAGGAACAGTTTCATATTTTCCCGCCGGCACAGGCGGCAGACGGAACCGGTATATCTAGCCAACGTTCGTCCTCCTTAAGTGGTTAGACTCTGCGACGCTTGGGGGGGCGACAGCCATTGTGCGGGACGGGAGTAACATCCCGGATGGCGGTCACCGAAAGACCTGCGGCGGCAATGGCCCGCAGGGCCGACTCTCGACCGGAGCCGGGGCCCTTGACCCGGACCTCGACACTGCGCATGCCGTGCTCCTGGGCAGCCTTGGCTGCGCGCTCTGCAGCCACCTGTGCCGCAAACGGAGTGCTCTTGCGCGAACCGCGGAAGCCGGAGCCGCCGGCGGTCGCCCAGCTGACCACGTTGCCGGCCGGATCGGTAAAGGTGACGATAGTATTGTTGAACGTCGCCTGGATGTGGGCAATGCCCGTGGCGATATTCTTCTTCTCGACTTTTTTCCTGCTCGTACGCTTGCCTGGCTTGGCCATGATTCCTCCGCCTTATTTCTTCTTGCCAGCGACAGTCTTGCGCGGCCCCTTGCGGGTCCGGGCGTTGGTT
>RFIO01000081.1 GCA_003695205.1 Deltaproteobacteria bacterium | reverse complement strand
TGGGGACCAGGGCGTAGCCGCGGTTCTGGTAGCCGATCAGGCTGATGAGGCTGTTGCCGACCATGGAAACCCCCGGCGCCAGTTGCTCCGGGGTGACCTTGAAGATGCGGCCGGCAACATTGCAGGCTTCGGCTTTGACCGGTCCTTTCCCCCAGGCGGCAATGCGCTCGCGTACCTCGCTCAGCATTGTTCGCTCCAGGCTATTGACCTTGTCCGGGTCCTTGCGCAACAGCGGCAGAGTTCCACCACGGAAGGAGACCACGAAGTCGGGAGTGACGCCCTGGTCCAGCATCGACTGGTAGGTTTCGTCGATGACCTTGACGATGAACAGCAGGCGCCCCGGCTCCTTGGTGCGGACGTCAAAGACGGCTTTGGCGCTGGTCAGGCCTGTCAAAGCCGCGGCGTCGTTCGGGGCGGCGGCCAGGACGGGTGAGCCCAGGGCCAGAAACAGTGCCAGCAGCAGAAGTCCAGGTGAACGGAAAGCAAAGTTAATCATAGCGGTCTCCCTGTGATTGAGAAGGGTTCAGCTTTGACAAGCATAGCGTCTTTGCCTGTATGTGCCAGCGACGGGTTGACAGTGTCGACGCTGTTTGTATTGTGCCGGTTCCCGGAACCGCTCCTGAAAACGAGAATCCCCCTGCCGGCTCATGCCGGCTGGGGGATTCTCGTTTGCCTGAATGAAGGACTATCCTTCAGCGCACCTTGAGGACGATCTTGCCGAAGTGCTTGTCTTCCTCCATCATCCTATGGGCATCCTGTACCTGGTCGAGGTCAAAGACCTTCTCGATGATGGGGACGATGCGCCGGTCGGCGAAGGCCGGCAGGGCCTGTTCGGTGAAGCCGCGTACGATCTCACCCTTTTCCGGCACCGGGCGGCTGCGCAGCACGCTGCCTATAATCTCCTGGCGCTTGACCATCATCAGGGCCAGATTCAGTTCAGCCTTGATGCCACTGATGACGCCGATGATGACCAGGCGGCCGGCGTAGTCGAGCGAATCCATATTCGGCTTGAGGTATTTGGCACCGACATGGTCGAGGATGACGTTGACTCCCTTGCGGCCGGTGTTGGCGACGGTCCATTCCTTGACCACCTCGGAAAAATCGGGCGTGGTGGTGAAGTCGATGGTCAGGTCGACCCCGAGGTCTTTGACCCCCGCTTCCTTGCTCGGATGGGTGGTGACAATCAGTTTGCTGTCGGGGGTCAGAGCCCTGGCCAGTTGCACCGCCGCGGTGTTGACCCCGCCGCCGCCGCCGTGAAAGATGGCGGTCTCGCCGTTTTTGAACCTGCCGAGGACGAAGACGTTGTGCCAGGCGGTGATGTACGATTCGCACACGCAGGCCGCTTCCTCGAAGCTCATGCTGTCGGGGATCGGAATCAGGTGGCAGCCGTAGGCGACGGCGTATTCGGCGTAGCCGCCACCGCCGACCAGAGACATGACCCGGTCGCCGACCTTCCAGCCGGTAACCTCGCTGCCGATTTCCTCGATGGTGCCGGCCACTTCAAGGCCGAGAATCTCGGAATCGCCCGGAGGGGGCGGATACTTGCCTTCGCGCTGTACCAGGTCGGGGCGGCTGATCGACGTGGCGTGCACCTTGACCAGGACCTGGTCCGGTTTGGGGACTGGTTTGTCGGCTTCGCCGACCTTGAGGACTTCGACACCGCCGAAGCCATCCATCAGAACTGCTCTCATCTCTCTCCTCCTTGTAAACGGGATGTACCGATTATAGGGGTTTGCCGGTTCGGCGCAAGAACGTTTGCCGTTCTTGGGGCTTGTCGGAACGATGCGCCTCCGTTAAGCTTTTCCCATATCTTTTGCCTGCCCGGGAGGGAACTATGAAAAAATGGCGCTGCACCGTTTGCGGCTATATTCATGAAGGCGAGGAACCGCCGGCTGTCTGTCCGGTCTGCGGTGCCGACCGCAGCCGTTTTGAACCGGTGGTGGAAACCGAAGGGGAAGAAGTGGACCAGCCGGTTGCCGCCAGCGGTCCCGGTGCCTCGGTTGCCGATCACCTGCACCCGATCCTGGCCCATTTTCCCAACGGCCTGATGCCGTCGGTCTTCTTCCTGCTGATAGCGGGCTGGCTGTTCGGCCGGGGGGGCCTCGACGAGGCGGTTCTCTGGCTCGTCGGCCTGGTGACCGCGGTGGTGCCTCTGAACCTGCTCACCGGCATCCGCGACTGGAAACGTTTCCATGGCGGCGTTTCGGCCCCCATCTTCCACCGCAAAATAATACTTGCCGTCCTGCTCGGTCTGCTCGGCCTTGCGGCCCTGTCGGTGCGGCTGTTCGGCGGTGAGGGCCTCTATCCGGTCTATCTGTTCCTGCTGGCCGGCATGCTTGCCGCCAGTGCCGCCCTCGGGTATCTTGGCGGTCAGCTGATGTTCGGCTCCGGTCACAGGGACCGTGGCTGATCCCAGAACTTTTTCTCCGGAGCAGCAGGACCGATGAGCCAGCGCAAGGACCGCCCCGAACTTGGGGCCATCATCCAGAGAGACCGAGAAAGCTACGGCATCGCCCCACATACCCCGGCGGGCATTGTTACGCCCGAAATTCTTCGAAAAATCGCCGATGTCGCGGAAAGATACCGTGCCGGCCAGATCAAGCTGACCAGTGCCCAGCGCATCGCCCTGCTCGGAATCGATGAGCAGGATATTGAGTCGGTATGGCGCGATTTGGACATCACTCCCGGCGCGCCGCTCGGTTTGTGCGTTCGGTCGGTCAAGGTCTGCCCAGGCACCGACTGGTGCAAGCGCGGTCAGCAGGATTCAATCCGGGTCGGCCTTGAGGTCGACCGCCGTTATCACGGCATGGAACTCCCCTGGAAGTGCAAGATGGGGGTGTCCGGCTGTGCCAACGACTGCGCCGAGGTCTGCCTGAAGGATTTCGGCCTGATCGGCAC
>RFIO01000080.1 GCA_003695205.1 Deltaproteobacteria bacterium | reverse complement strand
TTGAACTGGCTGGCGATGGTGCCGTAGACCGGCAGGTCCTCGTCCGGCGCGTCGAACATCTTGCGGTTGCGTCGCACCTGCTTGCGTACGTTGCGAAGGGCATCCTCGCTGCCGCGCTTTTCCATCTTGTTGAGCACCACCAGGTCGGCAAAATCGAGCATGTCGATCTTTTCCAGCTGGGTCGGCGCGCCGAATTCGCTGGTCATGACATAGAGAGAGAGATCGCTTACTTCGGTGATGCCGGTATCTCCCTGGCCGATGCCGCTGGTCTCGACGATAACCAGGTCAAAGGGAACCGCCCTGAGAATCAGCAGCGCCTCATTGATGGCGCGCGACAGCTCGCTGCGTGACTCGCGCGTGGCAAGCGAGCGCATGTAGACGCGCGGGTTGTCGATGGCGTTCATGCGGATGCGGTCGCCGAGCAGGGCGCCGCCGGTGCGCTTGCGGGTCGGGTCGACGGACAGGATGGCGATGCGCTTGTCGTCGAAATCGTTGAGAAAGCGGCGCACCAGTTCGTCGGTCAGGGAACTCTTGCCGGCGCCGCCGGTGCCGGTGATGCCGACAACAGGAATGGCGCGGCCCCGGTCGCGCAGCCGGTCTGACAGGGCCCTGAAGGGGCCATCCTCACCTTCGACCGCCTGTTCCGCCAGGCTGATAAGCCGGGCGATGGCGGCCGGGTTGCCTTCGGGCAGGTTTTCGAAGTCGAGCTCCGGGTTGCGCGGCGGATCGAAATCGCACTGTTCCAGCTTGTAGTTGACCATCCCCTGCAGCCCCATGCGCCGCCCGTCTTCCGGTGAGAAGATCTTGCAGACGCCATAGGCCTCCAGTTCGTCAATCTCCTCGGGCAGGATGACACCGCCACCGCCGCCGAAGACCCGGATGTGGTCGGCGCCCCTTTCCCGCAGCAGGTCGACCATGTACTTGAAAAACTCGATGTGCCCACCCTGGTAGGAGCTGACCGCGATGCCCTGGGCATCTTCGTGGATGGCGGCATCGACGATTTCCCGCACCGAACGGTTGTGTCCGAGGTGGACGACTTCGGCGCCCGAGTCCTGCAGGATGCGCCGCATGATATTGATGGAAACATCGTGGCCGTCGAACAGGCTGGTGGCGGTGACGAAGCGGATGTGGTGGCGGGGCTGGTAGGGTTTCGGTTCCATGGTCATCTCCTGTGGGCTTGGACTTCATGAAGCACAACAAACATTGTTTTAGCAATCTGTGTGCCATGGCCGGGTGGGAATGCTGACTGCCGGAAATTGCCGGTCTCGGGTCGTTTCCAGGGAGGCGATTGCCACGTCAGGCGACAAGGTTGTCTCCAAACGTAGACACGGGGCTCCGCAGGCTTTTCTGTGAGTTAAGTTATGTAATTTCAGCTGCTTGATTCGGTTTGCAGGCACCTGTTCATGCCTGTCGGCTGCCGGGCGGTTTGATGCGGCGCAACATTTTCTTTTGCGCTCAAATATAAAACACTGTATTATTTTTGCCAACGGCTGCAGGTCATCGTGGCCGCTTTCTTTTTCCCGGACCGGAGGCGCGCATGGATATGATCGGACAGGCGAAAGAGGCGGACTTCAATCTTGCCGGACTGCCGGTCCCCGAAGAGGGGTGGCGGGTCCTGCTCGACAATGACCAGCGCATTGTTCTCTGCGGCGAGGAATCGTTCCGCTGGCTGGGGAGGCGACCGGAGGAATTGCTGGGACAGCGACTTGGGCAGGTTCTCAACCTCGGGCTTTTGCGCGCCTACATGGTTCGGGGTGTGGCCTTTCGTGACCAGCCGGTCTGGGTCGGAGATGATCGCTATTACTGCCAGTATCTGCCGTTGAGGCGGGACGGTCGTCCGGCCGGTGGCTGTTTTACCCTGCTGCACCGGGACCAGGTCGGCAGGGGGACTCTTGAGGTGCCCGAGCTGTTGGTGCATTTCGCCGAGGGGGGAGAGCTGGCCGGTGACAGCCTGATCCTGGTCGACACCGAGGGGACCATCAGCCTGATCAGTCAAACCTTTGCCGATGCCCTGGAGCTGTCGGCTGCCGAGATGCTCGGGCGACCGGTGCTGGAGGCCTATCCGAACAGCAATCCTTCGAGGTTGCCGGTGGTCATGGAGCGGGGAGAGGCAGAGGAGGCTGAGCCTCACATTCTCAATGGCCGGCAGGCGATCGTCAGCCGCTATCCACTCTTTGTCGACGGCAAAATGGTCGGCGCCTCGGGCAAGATACTTTTTCGCGATGCCAGCCAGCTGCTGCGGGCGGCGGAAAAGGTGCAGGTTCAGGTGTCGCAGCCTCTGGCGAAAAAAAGGCCGGCACGCCGCAGGTCGGCGGGTGTGCACTGCTACAAGTACGACTGCAACAGCATCATCGGCCAGAGCCGGGTGATGAAGACGCTCAAGGAGAGGCTTTTGCGTATCGCCGCCCGCCCCTCAAATGTGCTGCTTCTGGGGGAAAGCGGTACCGGCAAGGAGCTCTTCGCTCACGCTGTTCACGCCGCCAGCAGGCGCCGAAGCGGCCCGTTCGTGCGGGTCAACTGCGCCGCCATTCCGGAACACCTGCTCGAGTCGGAACTGTTCGGCTACGTCGACGGCGCCTTTACCGGTGCGCGCAAGGGTGGTCAGGTCGGCAAGTTTGAACAGGCTCACGGCGGCACGGTTTTTCTTGACGAGATCAGCGACATGCCACTGCTGATGCAGGCCAAGCTGCTGCGGGTGTTGCAGGAGCGGGAGATTACCCCGCTGGGTGGCACGGAAAACCGCTCCCTCGACGTGCGCGTGATCGCCGCGACCAACGTCGACCTCGAAGAGCGGGTGCGTGACGGCCGCTTCCGGGCTGACCTCTATTATCGTCTCAATGTCGTCTCGCTCGAAATCCCGCCTCTGCGCCGCCGGCGCGAAGACATCTATTTCATCACCAAGCACCTGATTGACAATTTCAACTGCAGTTTCGGTCTGGCGGTCGAGGATCTTGAGGAAGAGGCCTGGCAGTTGCTGCAGAATTACGATTTTCCCGGCAACGTGCGAGAGCTGCGTAATGCCATTGAGAGTGCCTTCAATCTCGTCGATGGTCCCCTGATCCGGGCGGCAGACCTGCCGGATGCCATCAGGCGATCGGGCCGGGGGCGTCCGGTCGAGGGTGCGGGCGCGGCCGCCTGCGAACAACTGCTGGCGGATGTCGGGCGCCGCAGTCTGCAGGAGATTCTCGAAGACCTTGAGCGGCAGCTGATCGTCGCCTCGCTGGAGCGGGCCGGCGGCAACAAGCTCAATGCCGCCCACGTACTCGGCATCTCTCGGCCGGGGCTCTACAAGAAACTGAACAAGTACAACCTTCAGTAGAGTGTCGTCGGCGGAAACAGTGTTAACGAAGCTGACAAGAGGAAGCGGGCCTCAAGGGTGAGAAAGGGCTAAAAAAAGGCTTCACATATTTTAAAAAACCCGTATTTTCAAGATTGTATGGCGTTTTCAGATTGTGTTCCGAGGGCAAAACCTCGTTTGGTATTCCCGTTGCAGTCTGGTGGCAGTCATCGGGCCCGAATTCGGGCCGTCCAACTTGGAGGATGCGAGGAGACCGCATGACCGAAGTGAGCCACCTTCTCGAAGTCGGAAACGTTTCGCTGTCCTTCGGCGGGGTTCACGCCCTGACCGATGTCAGCTTCGAGGTCAACCAGGGGGAGATCTTCTCCATCATCGGGCCCAATGGTGCCGGCAAGACGTCGATGCTCAACAGCATCTCCGGTCGCTACCATCCCCAGGGGTCGATCCGTTTCAAGGGGCGGGAGATTACCGGCCTGAGTCCGAATGCCCGTTGCAATCTCGGTATCGGGCGTACTTTCCAGAATCTGGCGCTGTTCAATCACATGACCGTGCTCGACAACATCATGGTCGGGCGTCATCACCTGCTGAAGAACAACTTCATCACCGGCTCGATCTACTGGCTGACCGGGGCGCGCAAGGAGGAACTGCGCCACCGGGCAGAGGTCGAAGATATCATCGATTTTCTCGAGATCGCCCATATCCGCAAGGCTGTGGCCGGGACCCTTTCCTACGGTCTGCGCAAGCGGGTCGAGCTGGCGCGTGCCGTGGCCCTGCGCCCCGATCTCATCCTGCTTGATGAACCGATGGCGGGCATGAATCTCGAGGAGAAGGAGGACATGGCCCGTTACATCATCGACCTGAACGAGGAGTGGGGCATGACCGTGGTGATGATCGAGCACGACATGGGCGTGGTCATGGATATCTCCCACCGGGTGATGGTGCTTGATTTCGGCCGCAAGATCGCCGAAGGGCTGCCCGACGAGGTGATGGCCAATCCGCGGGTGCGCACCGCCTACCTGGGCGAGGAGGCCGAGGATGGTGATGGCAACGGCGACAACGGACCGGATCCCGCCGGCCGGGTCGAGGGGGAGGTGGCCTGATGAAGCCGGAATATGCTGATATCAGTGTTCATGACACCTTTCCCAAGCTGCTGGCCTACAACGCGGCCAATTTCCCCAATGAGATCGCCCTGCGCGAGAAGGAATTCGGCATCTGGAACGAGTTCACCTGGGCCGATTACCAGGACATGGTACGTCGTTTCGCCCTCGGGATGCACAGACTCGGCATCGGCGAGGGGGATACGGTCGGCATCATTGGCGACAATCGTCCCGAGTGGGTGGCCGGCGAGGTTGCCTCACATGCCCTGCGCGCTGCGATTTTTGGCATCTATCAGGATTCCCTCAACGAAGAGTGCGCCTACCTGATCAACTATGCCGGGGCGAAGATCATCATCGCCGAGGACGAGGAGCAGGTCGACAAGGTGCTGGAGATCACCGAGGAGTGCCCCTGTGTCGAGCACATCGTCTACTGCGACCCGCGCGGCATGCGCAAGTATGACGATCCGCGCCTGATCAGCCATACCGACCTGATGAAACTCGGTGACGAGGTCGAGGCGGAGCACCCGGGTCTTTACGACGAACTGCTCGCCGCGGGGCGGCCCGAGGATGTCGCCATTCTCTGTCCGACGTCAGGAACCACCTCCAATCCGAAACTGGCCATGCTGCAGTGCGGGCCGATGCTCGAGCACTGCCTCGACTACCTGCAGACCGACCCCAAGTATCCGAGCGACAACTATGTCTCGGTCCTGCCCCTGCCCTGGATCATGGAGCAGGTCTACGCCGTGGCCCAGGCGCTCATCAGCCGGCAGATCGTCAACTTTGTCGAGGAACCGGAGACGATGATGAGTGATCTGCGCGAGATCGGTCCCAACTTCGTGCTTTTGGCGCCACGCGTCTGGGAGACCATCGCCGCCGACGTCAAGGCCCGCATGATGGACGCCACGCCATTCAAGCAGCGCATGTTCAAGCTGGGCATGCGGATGGCGGAAAAAGCGGAGAAGGAGGGCCGCTCGCAGTCGAAGCTGGCCTACTGGCTGCTCTTCAGGGCCCTGAAGGACCGGCTCGGGTTCACCAACCTGCGCTCGGCGGCCACCGGAGGCGCGGCCCTGGGGCCGGATACCTTCCGTTTCTTCCTCGCCATGGGCATCCCGCTGCGGCAGATCTACGGCCAGACCGAACTGGGCGGCGCCTACACCATTCATCGGGGCGACGATGTCGATTTCGACACCGTCGGTGTTCCCTTTTCCACCTCGGAGGTGCGCATCGACAACCCGGACGCCAACGGCGTCGGCGAGGTGGTGGCCCGCACCCGGGGGATGTTCAAGGGCTACTACA
>RFIO01000079.1 GCA_003695205.1 Deltaproteobacteria bacterium | reverse complement strand
GATCGATGGCTCTTCGCCGTAGACCTCCGTGTAGCGATGCACAAAGTCCTGCACAAAGGGATAGGGGCTGTAACGGAAAAACCCGTCGGCAAAGACAGCGCCTTCGACATAGCGGCCGGCATGACGCAACAGATCGGGGTCGTTCCAGCCGTTGATGCCGAGCAGGGGAACGTCCTTGATGCCGTAGAAGGGGAGCTGCGGCGCGATCAGCTCGATCTTGTCGGCGTAGTCAGGAATGAACAGGGCATCGAAGCAAACCGGCGGGAAATCGGGCACGAACAGATCCTCGATCTGCTCCTCCTCGCTCCAGTCTGCCGGGTCATCCGGACGCTCGGGGTCCTCGCCCATAAGATGCTTGATCTGCACGCGAAAATCGGTGGCATCGACAGGATAGATCTCCTCGTCGACCACCAGGGCGCCGAGTGCTTCAACCTCCTCGGTAAAGACGCGGGCGAACTCCTCGCCCAGGCGGCTCTGGGGCCGCAGGATACCGAAGGATTCGTAGCCCATGCGCTCGACCGCATAACGGGCCAGGGCCCGGGCCTGCAACCGGCTGGTCAGGGAATTGCGGAAGACGTATTCACCGAGCTGCGGGATGCCATCGCGCTGGGCCAGGGAGAGGATGGGCAGCCGCTGAAACTGCGCCTGCCGGGCGGCCTCAAAAGCGCGGTTTCCGGTGATCGGCCCGGCCAGGGCCATGACCCGCTCCTCGTTCGCAAGTCGGTCGACCTCAAGGGCGACATCGGCTTCGGCAACATCGACATAGAGGAAACGGACCGAATCCTGGCCGTGAACCTCGCGCGCCAGCTCCATGCCGCGCCGGACCAGTTCGCCGAAGGCGGCATAGCGCCCGGAGAGCGGCAGCATCACCCCGACGGCTCGCTGCAACCAGGGCTGGCCGGTCAGTCGGTCTAGCAGCAGCACCGCATCGCGTTTGTAGGCAAAAGCAACCGGCTCGAAAACAAGCTGGCGCACCAGCTCGAGGGCCGCGGCCTCGTCGCCACTGGACACAAGTCGCTCTGCCTCCAGCAGGCGGGCGATCTGGCCGACCGCGGTACCGCGCAGCATGAAGCCGGCTTCGCGCAGCTCGCTGTCATCAAGTGCTGCCAGCAGGCGGTGTGCCTCCTGCTGGAGCGACCGGTCATCGTCTTCCAGCAGCCCTTCGGCATCATCGACGGCCTGGTGCAGCACCAGTACCGCCTCAAGGCTCTCACCGGAAGCGTCCAGAGCCCGGGCCAGGGCGCGGGCCCGCAGGTAACGGTCACGCGGCCCAAGATCGACAGGATGGATGCTTCTGAGCCGGGGAAGCCCTTCGCTGGCGCGTCCTTCGGCGACGGCCAGGGCGGCCTGGATCAGTTGGTATTCGACCGTCCCGGCACGATCCCCGGCACGATCGAGATAGAGGCGGGCCTCCTCCAGGCTGTCCTGCAGGTAGAAGATACGGGCCAGCACCAGGGCGGCCTGGCCGGAGAAGACAGATTGGGGCGAGCTGACCACCAGGCCGCGCAGCAGACGCAGGGCGTCATCCTGGCGCCCCTGTTCCCAGGCACTCAGGCCATCGTCGTATACCTCGCGGTCGGTCGCCGGCGGCGTATCGAGACTGCCCGGCAGTTGCACGGCGCTTGCCGAAGATGCCAATCCGAGCCAGAGGGTCAACAGCAGGGTCACACAGAGCCTTGGCATGGCCCGCTCCTTGAAGAGAAATGCAACGGCTCTCAGCCGAAAAGTTCCTTCACCTTATCAAAAAAGCTTTTGCCCATGGGATGAATATCTTCGCCCCCCTCGCGGGCGAACTCCTCCAGCAGTTCGCGCTGGCGCGGCGTCAGCTTCGTCGGCGTCTCGACCCGTATCACTACGAGCTGATCCCCCCGACCATAGCCCTGTAGCACCGGGATGCCCTTGCCGGCAAGCTTGAAGACCTTGCCGGTCTGGGTACCCGCCGGGATCTTCAGCTTGACCTTCCCCTCCAGGGTCGGCACTTCAAACTCGTGACCGAGGGCGGCCTGGCTGAAGGAGACGGGCAGTTCACAGATAACGTCATTGCCCTCGCGCTGGAAGATAGGATGCTCCCTGACGGTGATGACCACGTAGAGATCGCCGGGAGGGCCGCCGCCCGTTCCCGGCTCCCCTTCCCCGGCGAGCTTGAGCCGGTTGCCGGTTTCGACACCGGCGGGAATCTTCAGGGAGATGGTCTTCTTGCCGCGTACCCGCCCGGAACCGTGGCACTCGCGGCAGGGATCGTCGATGACCCTTCCTTCGCCTTCGCAATCGGGACAGGGGCGGGTCAGGGAGAAAAAGCCCTGCTGGTAGCGCACCTGCCCGGCACCGCGACAGGTGGGGCAGGTACGGGGCGATGTGCCGGCCCGGGCGCCGCTGCCGCCGCAGGCTTCACAGGTCTGGTGCCGGGGAATCTGAACCTTGGTTTCCAGGCCGAAGGCGGCCTCTTCGAAACTGATGGTCAGGTTGTAGCGCAGGTCGTCTCCGCGGCGACCGCGGCTGCTGCGCCGGGACCCTCCACCAAAGATATCACCGAAAATGTCACCGAAGATGTCTTCGAACGGGCTGCCGGAGAACCCGCCGGAGGAGAAGCCGCCCATGCCCTCGACGCCGGCATGGCCGAACTGGTCGTAGTTGGCGCGCTTCTGGGCGTCTGACAGAACAGCGTAGGCCTCGGAGATCTCCTTGAACTTCTCTTCGGCCTGAGGATCGTCGGGATTCTTGTCGGGATGGTACTGAACCGCCAGGCGTCGGTAGGCTTTCTTGATTTCGGCCTCGCTGGCGTTGCGGTTGACCCCGAGAATCTCGTAGTAGTCGCGTTTGGCCAAAATTGATCACCGCCGTGGTCGCGCCAGCAAAGAGCCGTTCTCGAATGGCGCGGACAGAAAAAGGGCCGGGGCGCCGGACGCCCCGGCCCGGAGGGGTTACTTCTTGTCGTCGACGTCCTCGAATTCGGCGTCGACCACGTCGTCTTTCTTGTCGTCGCCTTCGGCAGCGCCGTCACCGGCATCCTGCTGGGCCTGCTGATACATATGCTCGGCCAGCTTGTGGGATGCCTGGGCCAGGGCTTCGGTCTTTTGCCGGATGGCATCGACGTCATCCCCTTCCATCGCCTGCTTCAGCTCGGCCAGGGCCGACTCGATACCGCTTTTGGTATCGGCGTCGACCTTGTCGCCGTGCTCCGACAGGGCCTTTTCGGTGGTGTAGACCAGGCCGTCGGCCTGGTTGCGCGCCTCGATCAGCTCGCGCTTCTTCTTGTCTTCGGAGGCATGGGCTTCAGCCTCCTGGACCATGCGCTCGATCTCCTCCTCGGACAGGCCGGAGGAAGCGGTGATGCGGATCGACTGTTCCTTGCCGGTTCCCAGGTCCTTGGCACTGACGTTGAGAATGCCGTTGGCGTCGATGTCAAAGGTGACCTCGATCTGGGGCACGCCGCGCGGTGCCGGCGGAATGCCGACCAGTTCGAACCGGCCGATGGTCTTGTTGTCAGCGGCCATTTCACGCTCGCCCTGAAGCACATGCACCGAAACTGCCGGCTGGTTGTCGGCCGCGGTCGAGAAGATCTGGCTTTTCTTGCACGGGATGGTGGTGTTCTTCTCGATCAGCTTGGTCATCACGCCGCCCAGGGTTTCGATACCGAGGGAGAGCGGGGTGACGTCGAGCAGCAGCACGTCCTTGACATCCCCCTTGAGGACCCCGCCCTGGATGGCGGCACCGATGGCGACCACCTCGTCGGGATTGACCCCCTTGGACGGCGCCTTGCCGAAAATTTCCTTCACCTTCTCCTGCACCGCCGGCATGCGGGTCATGCCGCCGACCAGGATCACCTCGTCGACCTCCGAGGCCGAAAGCCCTGCATCCTTGAGCGCGGTCTTGCACGGGTCGACCAGCTTGGAAAGCAGATCGGCGCAGATCGCCTCGAGCTTGGAGCGGGTCAGCTTGATGTTCAGGTGCTTCGGACCGCTCTGGTCAGCCGTGATGAAGGGCAGATTGATATCGGTCTCCATCGAACTCGACAGTTCGCACTTGGCCTTTTCCGCCGCCTCCTTGAGGCGCTGGAGGGCCATCTTGTCGCCACGCAGGTCGATGCCCTGCTCCTTTTTGAACTCGTCGGCGACATAATCGATGATGCGCTGGTCGAAATCCTCACCGCCCAGGAAGGTATCTCCGTTGGTCGACTTGACCTCGAAGACGCCGTCGCCCAGCTCCAGGATGGAGATATCGAAGGTCCCGCCGCCAAGGTCGAAGACGGCGATCTTGAGCTCTTCCTTCTTGTCGAGGCCATAGGCCAGCGCCGCGGCGGTCGGTTCGTTGATGATGCGCAAAACGTTCAGGCCGGCGATCTTGCCCGCGTCCTTGGTTGCCTGGCGCTGGGAATCGTTGAAGTAGGCCGGCACGGTGATGACGGCGTCCGTCACTTCCTCGCCGAGGTAGTCTTCGGCGGTCTGCTTCATCTTCTGCAGCACCATGGCCGAGATTTCCGGCGGACTGTACTTCTTGTCCCGCACCTCGACCCAGGCGTCGCCGTTATCGGCCTTGACGATCTTGAACGGGCTGATCTCGATATCCTTGCGCACCGCGTCCGAATCGAACTTGCGGCCGATCAGGCGCTTGATGGCGAACAGGGTATTCTCCGGGTTGGTGACGGCCTGGCGCTTGGCCTGCTGGCCAACCAGCCGTTCGCCGCTTTCGGTAAAAGCCACCATCGACGGGGTGGTCCGGGCCCCTTCGGCATTGGCGATGACGGTCGGCTCGCCGCCTTCCATGACAGCCACGCATGAGTTGGTGGTGCCGAGGTCGATTCCTATCACTTTGCCCATGGTACGTATCCTCCTCGATATTCGGTATCAGTTCTGTTCGGTTTCGTCGTCGGTTCCGTCATCCGCTGCCGCCTCGGCATCCACTTCCGGCGCCTTGCTCACCATGACAAGTGCCGGCCGCAGCAGGCGGTCGTGCAGTCGGTAACCTTTTTGCAGTTCCTGCGCCACGTGATTGGAAGGCATATCCGCGGACACCATCTGTCCCATCGCCTCGTGCAGGGCAGGGTCGAAGGGTTTGCCGGCCGCCTCGACCGGTGTCACCCCGAACTTTTCAAGGGTGCTGGCAAACTGCCCCAGGGTCATTTCCACCCCTTCGATCAGGGCGCCGGCATCGTTCTGCTGTTCGCGGGCATGGTCGACCGCGCGCTGCAGATTGTCGATGACCGGCAGCAGGTCACGCAGCAGGCCTTCGTTGGCGAAGCGAGCCATTTCCTGCTTTTCCCGCTGCACCCGCTTGCGGTAGTTCTCCAGGTCCGCCTGACTGCGCAGATAGAGATCCCAGTTCTTGCGCGCCTCTTCGCGCGCCGCGTCCAGTTCGGCCGTCAGGTCGGGCTGGCCTTCCCCTTCCCGGGGCTGTTCATCCTCGACCGAAAGGGTTTCGGCCGGTTCGACCGAAGCTTCGGTCTCGGTTTGCTGTTTCTTCTTGCGTGCCACGTTGCCTGGCCTCCTATTCGATATCGCCCTCGAGCATCTGGCTCAGCAGGCGGGCGGTATAGTCGACGATCGGGATGACGGCGCTGTAGTTCATCCGGCTCGGACCGATGACTCCGAGGGCCCCGATGGTACCGCGCCTGTTGCTGTAATGGGAGGTGATCAGGCTGCAGCCGTCGATCCCCTCCAGTCCTGTTTCGCTGCCGATGAAGATCTGCACCCCTTCGGCCTGCTGGCTGCGGGTCAGCAAATCGATCAACCGGCCCTTCTGCTCAAAGGCGCGAAAGAGCTCACGCATGGTTTCGACGTTGGCGAACTCCGGCTGATCGAGAATGTTGCTGGTCCCCTCGATGAAGACCTCGCCATCCAGGTTGCCCTGCAGGGCCTGGCGCGACAGCGTCAGTGTTTTGGCCAACAGCTGATCGTAACGCGCTTTCTCCCGCTGCATTTCGGCAAAGATCTTCTCCTTGACCTCATGGATCGGCAGACCGGTCAGGGTACGGTTCAGGTAGTTGGAGATCTGCTCCAGCTCCCGGGGCGTCAGCGGTTCGCCGGTTTCGATGATCTTGTTCTGCACCAGGCCGCTGCGAGTCACCAGAATCACCAGGATCCTCCCCTGCGACAGGGGCAGGAACTCGATGTGGCGAAAGACGGTAGTCTCCATGCGCGGCGCCATCACCAGCCCGGTATAGCGCGAAATCGACGAAAGGCTGCGACTGACGTCGCGCAACACTTCCTCGACCTTGTGACCGCGCAGCTGGTAGCTGCTGCTGAGTTGCTTCTGCTCCTTCTGGGTCAGCTGCCGCACCTGCAGCAGGGTGTCGACATAAAAGCGGTAGCCTTTTTCGGTCGGCACCCGCCCCGCGGAGGTATGTGGCGACCGCAGATAGCCGAGGTCTTCGAGATCGGCCATGACGTTGCGGATGGTCGCCGGCGACAGCCCCATCGGATGGCGGCGCGCCACCGTGCGCGAACCGACCGGTTCGGCCGTGGCGATATGCTCCTCGATGATCGCCTCGAGAATGGTGCGATTGCGTTCCGAAAGCTCCGTCGTCATGGTGCAAGGCCCCGAAAAAACTGAGCCGGATGAACCGGCCCGGGCGTAACAGCTGCCCGGCGGTTGCCGGGCTCACCTTTTAGCACTCTTTGCCCCAGAGTGCTAGCGGCGTACAACATAACAACGGCCCCGGGGGTTGTCAAGGTGACCGGAAGGCAAATTCCAACGCTAAATCAGAGAAATTGCGCGACCAGGCGATCGTAGACAAGCCAGGACTTCCAGGGCAGGTACCAGCGCCCGGCCTCGCGCTCCATCCGGCCGGACAGCTTCTGCAAAGGTTCTGAAAAGAATTCATCAAAGGCAATGCCGAAGCGGCTGACGAATTCGTCCTCGTCGATCCCGTCGGCGGTACGCAGCGCGAGATAGACATATTCCCGCATGGCGCCTTCGCGATCGAAACACTCAAGGTCAGCGGCCGGATTCTCACCTCGCTCAAGTGCCGTCGCGAACCGGTCCAAATCCGGCGGCGTCCAGAAACGCCGCCCCCAGCCTGAAGCCTGAAACCCGTGGGCGCCTGCCCCCAGTCCCAGACTCGGCCTTCGGCGCCAGTAGCCGAGGTTGTGACGGCACTCGCGACCCGGACGGGCGAAATTGGAGATTTCATAATGCCTGAAACCGGCCTGGTCCAGACGTTCATGCAGTATCTCGTACATGCGGGCATAGATCTCCTCGTCGACTGGTGCCCGGTCCGGGCGCCCGGCCCAGGCGGAGCCCTCCTCGAGACTGTAGCCGTAGATCGACAGATGTTCGGTTTCCAGGCTCAGGGCAGACCCGAGATCCGCCTCGAGTTCCTCGACAGTCTGATTCGGCAGAGCGAACATCAGGTCGATGGAGATATTGTTGAACCCGGCCCGGCGTGCCTGGTCAACCGCCCCGATGGCGCCGGCGGCATCGTGCAGGCGCCCCAGCTGGCGCAAACGGGCGTCGTCAAAGCTTTGCACACCGATGGAGAGGCGATTGGCACCGGCCCGACACAACTCTGACAGGTCTGACGCCTCGATGGTTCCCGGGTTGACCTCCAGGCTGATTTCGGCATCAGCGGTCAGGCCGGGCTCGGCTGCGGCCGCCTCAAGCACGGTCGCGACCTGTTTTGCCGACAGAAGAGAAGGCGTGCCGCCACCGAAAAAGACGGTTTCAAAGGGCTGGTCCCAGCCCTCGGCGACGAACAGCTCCAGCTGCCGGGTCAGCAAAAGGTGATAATCGGGGATCAGCTCCACACGGTCGGCACGGGAGTAGAAGTCGCAGTAGGGACACTTGCGACGGCAGAACGGGATATGCAGATAGAGCCCGGGCCGGGCCGTCGGGTCAGGGGACAACCCAGAGGACCATGTCACTGAGATCTTCAAGCAGACGCGCGGCCGTGCTGCCAAAGAGGAAGTGCCTCAGACGTTCGCCTCGATGGCGGCCAACCACCAGGGTGGAGCACCCGTGACGCACGGCCTCCTCAAGCAGGTCGGCGGCCACACCGCCACGTTCGCCACGCAGCTGCCGGCTGATGCGCTCCTCGGCGATCCCGGCGGCCTTCAGCCGCTCAACGGCCCTGTCCAGGGCCTGCATCAGGGATTCGATCTGCTTGCGATGATCGACATCGCCATGCAGTTCCGGGAAGGGTTCGCCCTTCTCCAGCGCTGCCAGTTCCTGGCTGTCGGCCGGAACTCCTTCGGCGACACAGACCAGGTGCAGCCGACATTCGGGCCGGGCCAGCACGAATGGAGTCAGGTAGTCGAGCACCCGCTCGGTCGCCCCGGTTTCGTCGACAGCCACCAGAATATTTTGGTCGCTCATTTCCACCTCAGATCAGGTAAAGCACCGCCATGCCGCCGAGGAAAAGCACGGCCAGAAGCACGCTCAGCCCAATCGGATAGGCGCCGGTACGGCAGCGTTTTTCGGCATCTTCCTCGAGTTTCTTCAACTCCGGCAGGTCCCCCGACATCTCCGCCGCCAACCGCAGCACATGCTTCTGTACGTTGCCCCCCGGCCGTTCGAAAAACCGCGCCAGTACATGCGGCAGGCGCTTGCCGAAAATCTCGTTGGCCCAGTCGTTGAGCCCGTTGAAGATGCGGTCACAGGCCCGGTAGACCAGGACTCCACCACGGCGGTAGACCCAGTCGGCATCGAGGTTGACCGAACGGATTTCGGGCGGGTAGATCCCGGCCAGCAGCAGCAGGGTGAAAGCCAGGGCCGAGAAGAAGAGCAACTGGGTCTGGGCAATTACGTGGCTGGCAGTGTAGGGCTGGTAGTCCGTGGCGTAGGGCAGCAGCTTGTACAGATAACCCGGGAAACTGCCGATGAAGACACACAGAACGGCAGTCAGTCCCATGGCGAGCAACATGTGCCGGGGAGCCTCCTTGCAGCGCAACCCGGAATCGTGGGAGAAGAAGGCGAAAAAGGGAATCTTGATCCCGGCGTGGTGGAACACGCCGGCCGAAGCAAAGAGCAGGACGAACCAGACCAGGCGCATGTCCCCGTGTGCCGCCGCCTCCATGACCATCGACTTGCTGACGAAGCCGGAAAAGAGCGGAAAAGCCGAGATCGACGCGGCCCCGACGATACAGAAGCCGCAGGTCCAGGGCATCGACTTGTACAGGCCGCCCAGGTCGGTAGCGTTGATCTTGCCGGTCCGGTACATCACCGCTCCCATGGTCATGAAGAGCAGACCCTTGAACAGGATATCGTTGAAGGCGTGAGCCACCGCACCGTTGATGGCCAGCTCGGTACCGATCCCGATGCCGACCACCATGAAACCGACCTGGTTGATCAGACTGTAGGCCAACACCCGACGCAGGTCGTTCTCGATGACCGCGTAGAAAATCGGGAAGGCGGCCATGGCGACACCGATCCAGATCAGGGCTTCAGTCCCGGGGAAGGCCCTGGCCAGGGCGTAAACCGCCGTCTTGGTAGTGAAGGCGGACAGGAAGATGGTGCCTGTGACCGTGGCTTCCGGATAGGAATCGGTCAGCCAGGAGTGCAGGAACGGCCAGGCGCAGTTGACTCCGAAGCCAATAAAGATCAGCAGGGCACCGGTGGTACCAAGACCGATGAAGTTGAAGGCGGCGCTGCCGGTGGCATGGACATGCAGCAGGATGCCGGCCAGAAGACACAACCCGCCGGCGACGTGCACCATGAAGTAGCGAAAGCCACTGGCCAGCGCCCGTTCGGTCCCCCTCGCCAGAATCAGGAAGGAGGCGCTGATGGTCAGCAGCTCCCAGAACACGAAGAGAGTGAACAGGTCGCCGGCAAAGACTGCCCCTACAGCCGCGCCAGCGTAGATAAGACCGGCGACGTTCTGGCTGCGATCCTCAACGTGCCAGGCGTAGAGGTTGGAAATGAAGGCTACCAGGTGGAAGATATAGCCGAAAATCAGGCTGAGGCGGTCAACCCGCGCCAGCTGCAGGTCAATACCCATGAAAGGGATGGTCAACAGCTGGCCGTGCGGCAGGGTCAGAAGATAAGCGAAACTGACCACCGGCACCAGCAACATCCAGGTGCCTTTGACGCGGCCCCGGAGCCAAAAAGCGGGCAGCGCTCCGAGGATCATGATCAGACCGGGAGGCAGGCTAGCGCTCGTCATAATACTCCTCGTCACGCATGACCAGCGGCCGAAGCACGTACTTGGCCAGGATGACCAGCACCACGCAGGCGACGAACCCGAAGACACAGTAGAATCCGAACCACCCTTCCCAGGCGAAGACCGTGTGCCGGTGATAGAACAGGTCGACCAGCAACAGCAGGGCGACACAGGTAAAGAAGACGATCAGCAGCCTCTTGACATTCTGCGGCTTGTCAAAGACTGCCAGTTCTTCATTGATGTCGATCGGTTCCCGATCCAAGAACAGCCTCCGTCAGAGTGTTTTGGCCAGTATGATGGCGAGGTAGATGCTACTGATGATGATGCAGGCGTAGAAAACCGGCCTGTATCCCTTCACGGCATCGTGGGCCAGAATTTTCTTGTCCCCATCGTGGGCATGCTTGTCCGTCATGATTATCCCCGTCCGGTCATGGGCCGACGACCTGCTGAATCAGGCCGAGAAAAACAGAAGGCCAGAAAAACAGGATCAGCGAACAGAACGCGGTCACGCTCAGGGGAAGCACGCACAGCAGCGGCGCTTCGCGCACCTCGGCATTGGCGCCCGCATCCTGCGGCTGGATGAAAAAGCCCCGGTAGACGATCGGGAAGAAATAGGCCGCGTTCAGCAGGGAGCTGACCAGCAATACCACCACCAGCAGATACTGCCCCCCTTCGACAGCACCGATGACCAGGTTCCACTTGCTCAGAAACCCTCCCAGCGGCGGCATACCGATAATCGACAGTGAGGCAAGCAGAAAAGCCGTATAGGTCAGGGGCATGCGCCTTCCGAGACCGTCCATTTCGCTGATGTACTTGCGGTGACTGGCAACGTAGATGGCTCCGGCACAGAGAAACAGTGTGATCTTTCCGAAGGCGTGCATGGCGATATGCAGAATGCCGCCGGTCATGCCTGAGGCGGTCAGCATGCCCGCCCCCAGGATCATGTAGGAAAGCTGGCCGATGGTCGAATAGGCAAGCCGGCGCTTCAGGTTGTCCTGGGTCAGGGCGACCAGTGAAGCGACAATGATGGTGACGGACGCCAGGGTCGTTATCACCCCTCCCAGGTTCAGGTGAGCCAGGTTTCCGGTCCCGAGAATGTAAAAGATGACTCTCAGAATGGAAAAGACACCGACCTTGACTACCGCGACACCGTGCAGGAAGGATGAGACCGGGGTCGGTGCCACCATGGCCGCCGGCAGCCAGCCGTGGAACGGCATCACTCCGGCCTTGGCGAAGCCGAAGATGAACAACACCAGCAGAATCGCCACGGTCATGCCATCGGCCTTGCCGGCCAGAATGCCGCCGAGGGTGAAATCAAGGGTACCGGCCTTCGCGTAGGCCAGCAGCATGGCCGGCAGGGCAAAACCGATCGAGGTGCCAAGGATATAGGTCAGATACTTCCGCCCCGAGGCGCGGGCCTCGGCGTTCTGCTCGTGGGTGACCAGCGGATAGGTCGACAGCGACAGCATCTCGTAGAAGAGATACAGGGTGAACAGGTTGGCGGCAAAGGCGACTCCGATGGTGGCGGAGATGGCGACGGCGAAGGAGGCGAAGTAGCGGGTCTGGGCGTGTTCCTGCAACGAACGCATGTAACCGATCGAATAGATCGACGTGAAAATCCAGAGAAACGAGGCGACCAGGGCGAAGAAGAGACCCATGGCATCGACCCGCAACGCTATGGGCACGCCGGGCAGGGCCTGGGCGATCACCCACTGGTAGCCCCCACCGGCCAGAACCGCCGGCAGCATGGACGCGACGATGGCGAACTTGGCGAATCCGGCCAGAAGGGTCCAGCCTTCGCGCAAGTTCGGAACCCGGTGCGACAGCATGATGGGAATGCTGGCCAGCAGAGAGACCAGTACGGCCGCGAGCGGAAGTATCGATGTCTGGATGGTCATGGTTGCCGTCGTCATCTGCAATCAGGGCACCGGCTCAGAAGACCGGGACAAACTGCGCTATCAGGTTGGAAACCAGCGGGCCCGTGGCCAGGCCGACCAGCACCAGGGCCGCGGCCGAAACCAGCAGTGGGGCTAAAATCATGGCCGGCGCCTCGGTAACAGGCCCGTGGTCATCATGGCCGTGCCCTTTCCCGCCGCGGAAATAGGCGATCTCGATGATGCGGAAAAAGAGGACCGCGTTCACCAGGCTGCTGAAGACCAGCGCCACAACATACGGCCACTGCCTTGCCTCGATACCGCCGAGGATCAGGTACCACTTGCTGAAAAAGCCGCAGGTAGGCGGCACACCGATCATGGCGAAAGCTCCGAGGGTAAAGCCAGCCATGGTCCAGGGCATGCGCCGGTAGAGACCCTGCAGCCTGTCGAAGGCAAGGGACCCATTGCGGCTGATAATCGCAGCGGCCACGAGGAAAAGGCACAGGGTCATCAGGGCGTCATTGACAATATGCAGCACCGCACCGGTCAGGCCGGTGCCGTTGGCGAGCCAGACGCCCCCGACCATGTAGCCGACTTCGGCGACGATGATGTAGGTCAGCATGCGCCGCAGGTCCCGCTGTCCCAGCGCCAGCGCCGAGGCACAGATGATGCCGAGCGCCGCGCCCCAGACCACGAGGTTCTGGACGTCGGGATGCTGGAAGAATTCGTACTGGGGAGAAAATACAGAAAACATCACCCGCAGCATCAGGTAGATGGTCACCTTGGTCATCAGCGGCGCCACCAGAACACCGGCGCCGATGGGGGCGTCGTTGTAGGCCCGCGGCAGCCAGCCGTGCAGCGGGAAGAAGGCCATTTTGATCCACAGCCCGACCAGCATGAAGGCAAAGGCCGTCGCCACCGCAACCGTGCCGTTGACCTGGGGCAGGCGCGCGGCGATGTCGGCCATGTTCAGGGTGCCGGTGAGGATGTAGAGGTAGCCGACTCCGAGCAGGTAGAAGCAGGCGCCGATGGAGCCCATGATGATGTAGTTGAAACTTGACAGCGGTGCCCGGCCCCGCCCCATGGCGATCAGGCCGTAGGTGGTGATCGAGGTGATTTCAAGCAGGACGTAGAGATTGAAGGCATCAGCGGTCAGAATCAGCCCGTGCAGGCCCGCGACCAGGATCAGGTAGAGCGTGAAGAAATGATGCTGCCGGTCGGCCAGATCCTTTGCGACCGACTGCAGCGAGGCGAACGAGGCGATCAGGGCGACGGCCGACACCAGCACCAGCATCAGTGAACTCAGGTGGTCGATCCGCAGCTCGATGCCAAAGGGTGGCTGCCAGTTGCCGACGGTGTAGGTGAATGCCCCGTGTTCCAGCACGCCGGCCATGGTGCCGAGGGCGGCGACCAGCGAAAGGGTCAGGAATCCGAGCACCAGGGGCAGGACCGCCTTGCGACTGGCTCGTCCGGCAAGGTTGACCGTAAGGGCGCCGACGAGCGGCGCCGCCATTACGAACATGTGCAGATTGCCGCTCATTCGCCGATCTTCTCCAGAATTTCGTCTTCTTCAAGGGTGCCGTAGCGGCGGTAGATTCGCTGCATGATGGCGAGTGCCACACCGGTCACCGATACCGAAACCACGATGGCCGTCAGCATCAGCACATGCGGCAGGGGGTTGACGACGCTGGCTGCATGAACGCCATGCTCGAGAACTTCATGCTTGTCGAGGATGGGAATCGCCGCCCCGTGCTTGACCCCGGCAGACACAAACATAAGGATGATGGCCGTCTGAAAGATGTTCATCCCCAAAAGCTTCTTCACCAGGTTACGCTTGGCAATCATGGCGTAAAAGCCGATCATCATCAGCAGCACGTAAATCCAGTAGTTGTACTTGGCAACGATTTCAGCGCCGAACCCACCCATGGCTTAGAGTCCTTTTTCCAGATCCCCGCCCGAGCCGAGATCCCAGAACAGCGAGGTCATGATGCTCATCACCGCGAGGCCGACGCCGAGTTCGACCACGAAGATCCCCATGGATCGCCACTCGACCGGCCCCAGGGGCAGAACGCGATCCAGAGCGCTGTAGTCGAGAAACAGACCACCGAGCAGGGCGCAGACAACGGCCGTACCAACATAGATCAGGGCTCCGCTGGAGCCGAGGATGCTGTTGACGCGCTCACTGAAGTAGCGCAGCGCCATCTCCTGGTTGAAGGCGATGCCGAGCAGAATGAACGCCGAGCCGAGAATGACCCCCCCCTGAAACCCGCCACCCGGGCTGTAGTGCCCATGGGCGATGACGTACATGCCGAACAGCTGGATAAAAGGGGTGGCGATGCGGACCGCCATCTCCACGATTATGCCCGAGGTGCCCGCCTTCGACATCTGCTCGCCAGTCATTCCTCGTCCCTCCAGTTACGCAGAGCCCCGATGACCACGATACCGGCACAGTAGATGACCACGGTTTCGAACATGGTGTCATAACCGCGGTAGTCCCCGAGAACAGCGGTCACGATATTGGGGACATGAGTCTGTTCCACCGATTTTTCGATGTAGGTCGGGGAAACATGCTGCGCGGCCGGAGCGGCCGGGTCACCCCAGGCCGGAAAGTCGCGGGTGCCGTAGAGCAGCAGCGCCCCGGTGACGAAAACCGCTATAAAGGCCAGGGATCTCAATCCTTGCTCCTCCTCGTGGTGCGCAGAATTGCGGCTATGAACAGCACGGTACTGACGCCGGCACCCACGGTTGCCTCGGTGAAGGAGACATCGACCGCCCCCATCTCCGCCCACAACAGGCACATCAGGAAACTGTAGACACTGAAGACCATGGTGGCGGCCAGCAGGTCACGAATGCTGATGGTCACCACGGCGCAGACCACGACCAGTGCCAGGATCAGAAGGTCGAGAGGCCACATCATTTCTGCCGCCTCCTTTCCAGCCACTCCTGCCTGCTCCAGGGCTTTGCGCCCAGCAGCAAAGCGGTTTTCACCAGCGCGTGCGTCGCCGTCGGGCTGGCGACAAAGATGAAGATGGCAATGAAAAAAATCTTCAGTGCCACCAGCAGGCTGGGCCCGGAAAAGTCCTTGAGAACATAGACCATGAAACCAAGGATGATCAGGATGGCCGCCAGGGCGTCACACTTGCCGGCGGCATGCATGCGCGAGAAGAAATCGGGAAACCGCAGCACCCCGAGAACCCCGAGGGCGAAAAAGACCAGGCCCGCGACGATGAAAACTGCGGCAACGATATCGAAAATCATGACCCGGCCTCCTCGACATCGGCCAGTTCGTCCTTGAAGAAGACCCGCTGACGCCGCAGAAAATACTTGGTCGCCCCAAGGGTTGCGATGAAATTGAGCAGGGCATAGGCAAGGGCGATGTCGATGAACATATCGAGGGAGCCGTAAAGCTGGCCGATGAACAGGATCAGCACCGTGGTCTTGGTACCGATCATGTTGCCGCCCATGATACGGTCGAGGATGACCGGCCCCTTGATGATCCGGTAGAGGGTCGGAATCATCAGCAGCACCAGAAAAACAGCCGCCGCGTCAAAGAAGAGGTCCATCAGTCAAACTCCAGGGCCTTGGCAACACGCGGCTCCAGGGAACCGGGGCAACCTTCGGCGGCGCTGTTGGTGAGGGCGAAGACGGTAAACTCGTCCTCGTCAATATCGACAGTGATGGTCCCGGGGGTCAGGGTGATCGACTGTGCCAGTGCAACCTTGGAGATCGGTCGCTTGAGCCTGGTTTTGAAGCGAATGATCTGAGGATCAATGACCTCGTACATGCGCGGATGGATCGCCACCCAGGCGACATGCAGGGTGGCGAGCAAAATCTCCCACAGCAGCCAGGGCAGGTAAAGGGCCAGGCCGATGGTGCCACGGACCCAGGAACGGCGGTCTCCGCCGAAAAAGAGCAGATCGCTGCTGAACCAGGCGATCAGCAGACTGGAGAGCACCCCAAGGGTCAGATGGAAGGCGTCGAGCTTGCCCGAAAGGACCACCCAGAAGGCAAGCATGACCAGGAAGGTGGCGATCTTGGCCGTCAAAGGAGTCACTCCTGTTTCATGACAGAGGTTGGCAGGCAACCAGTCCAGCCCGCGAAACACGATCTTCCGCGCGCAACATCCTCCAGACTACAGGCCGGACCGGGCTTTCATTTCCCCATAACAGATCGGCCGACCGCCGGAAATTTTTAACATATAGTGAAGAAAGGGGTCAAGCAAAGGACAAACGCCGGTGTGTACGCTTGTCCGCCCGCCCTCGAATTTCTATAATCCGGAGCATCAACCACTAATAAAAAGGTGAACGCAACCATCAAACCGCGTTCTGAAAGGCCAAACCAATGAAAACGTCCGCCATCCAGTTCAACATCAGCCTCGGCGATATCCCGGCCAACCTCGACAAGGTGGCAAATGGAACGCGCGCGGCCGCACAGGCTGGCACCCGTTTCGCCGTGCTGCCGGAGATGTGGAGTACCGGCTACGACTACAAGGCCCTGCCCGAGCTGGCCCGCCAAACGCCCGAGGTTCTCGAGCAGGTCTGTGCCCTGAGCCGCGAGACCGGTACCGTGCTGGTCGGCAGCCTGCCTGAGCGCCGCGGGGATGACGTGTTCAACACCTCCTACGTGGTCGACAACGGCGAGGTTGCCGGCAGCTATCGCAAGCTGCACCTCTTTTCGGTCATGCGCGAG
>RFIO01000078.1 GCA_003695205.1 Deltaproteobacteria bacterium | reverse complement strand
GTGTTGAAGCAGTATCGCAGCGAGGTGCGCCTGCTGGAACAGGGGGAAGTGGTGCGGCAGGGTGTCATCGAGGTCAACCGTCCGCTGGTGCACCGGGGTGTGGCCATCTATCAGACCGCCTGGAACCGGGATGACCGGGGCCGCCCCTACGCCGGTTTCCAGCTTTCCCGCGACCCGGGTGAGCCGCTGGTCTGGGGCGGTTGCGTCCTGTTCATGCTCGCCTTTTTCGCCCACCTGCTCGGTCGGTCCGAAGCGCTGCTGCTCGACCGGCGCTCCGGTCGCGCCGTGCTGTATCCTTCCATCGGTTTCGGCGGTCACCGGCGCAGCAACTGGCAGCACCTGCTCGAACAGCTTGCCCAGTCAGAACCTTCCTGACGCCGTCTTACCAGTCCTTCCCCAGCGGTTCGAGCCGCTTCAGTTCGTAGCTGCGGCTGCCCAGGCCGATCTTTTCGGCGTGTTCCAGCGTGATTTCCCAGTCGATCTCCGGATGCAGCCCGCGGAACTTGTCCTCCCCCGCTTTCAGATTGCAGCTCAGGGCCGTGCCGGGCAGCGCCTCGGCCTGGTTGACCAGGTCGGCGCAGGCCTGATCCAGCGCGACCGGATCGTGGCTGGCAAGGATGCCCTGGTCGGCGACGATGGGGGCGTCTGAATGGCCGTAGCAGTCACACAGGGGGGAGACCTGGGTGACGAAATTGACGTAGAGGGTTTTGTCCTGTTTGTCCTGGGTCGCAGCCAGGGCGTATTCGGCCATTTTGCGCATGGTCACGGCCGATTCCGAGCCCCAGTTGACCCTGATGGCGGTTACCGGGCAGACGGTGATGCAGCGGGCGCAGCCGACGCATTTGTCAGGATCGATACGGGCTTTTGCCTGCTCGACCGTATGGATGGCGGCGTGGGCGCAGGTCCGGATGCAGGCGCCGCAGGAAATACATTTCTTTTCGTTGACCGTCGGCGCCAGGTTGCAGTGCTGCTCCATTTTGCCGGTGCGGCTGGAGCAGCCCATGCCCAGGTTCTTGATGGCGCCGCCGAAGCCGGTCAGTTCATGGCACTTGAAGTGGCTGACTGTAATCAGGCAGTCCGCCTCGAGAATCGCCTCGGCGATTTCCGCTTCCTGCAGCACGTCCCCCTTGATGGCGACCTTGCGGGCGCTGTGGCCGCGCAGGCCGTCGCACATGATCAGCGGCGCGCCGGTGACGGCGAAATCCCAGCCGTTCTCGATGGCACATTTCAGGGAGGAAACCGCCTCCTTGCGCTCGCCCGGATAGAGGGTACTCGAGTCGGTCAGAAACGGCAGGGCACCGCGCTTTTTCACCAGGTCGACAACGCGGCGCAGGAAAGTCGGGCGGATGTAGGCATGGCCGCCCTTTTCGCCGAAGTGCACCTTGAGAGCGACCAGGTCGCCCCTTTGGACCTTTTCGTCCAGTCCCGCCTCATTGAGCAGGCGCTCCAGTTTGTCAAACAGGTTTTCCCGGTAGCCGCTTCGAATGTCGGCGAAGTAGACGGTGCTGGGCATGGCTTCTCCTCCGGATGGATGCTGGCATGGGCATGGGAGGCTTCACATTAGCACAGCACCGCCATGGTTTGAATGGACAAATGTAGAACGGCGTTTCCCGGCTGTCTGGCCTGGTAGTGTCCGTCCGGTCTGAGGCTTGTCAGGCGCAGCTGTCAAAAAGTGTTATAATTTCAGTCCAGTCGGAAGGAGGTGCAGGCGTGCAGGAAGAACAGAAATTCCGCTATCTGCAGCGGGCCAGACTGAAGAGGACCCTGCGCCGGGGCCTGCTTCTGCTGTTGCTGGGCGTGCTGGTCTACGGCGTATTTGCCCTGATCTACGCCACCCACACCTTCTACAAGGTGCGGCGCAACTACGCGGTGATTCTCGAGGACCTTTCTGGCGAGCGGCGGGTTGTCGATCAAGTCGGCTGGCACTGGCGCCTCCCCTTTTTCACCCGCATCGAACTGGAAGTGCCGCTGATGAACCAGGAACTCTACCTGGGGGGTGACTCCGAGCCACAGCGCATCGTCTCACGGGGCAACGTCGCCCTGTGGACCAGCGCCATGCTCACCTACCGCATCCGCGACCTGGAGCGCTGGGGGATTGAGAACAAGAACGCCCGCGAGCTGTTGCAGACCGATTTCGACGGCATCGTCAAGGACGTGATGCAGCGCCATCCGGTGGATGACCTGATCAGCGACCGCGAGCGCATCAAGGAGGACATCTTCAGGGCGCTGAAACAGCGCGCCATCAATGAGGGCGGACCGAACATCGAAAGCAAGTACGGCATCGAGGTTGTCTCCTTTGTGCTGCGCGATACCCGTTTCGGTGACAAGCTGGCCCAGGCCAGCGAGGAGAAAAAACGGCGCGAACTGATCGCCGAGGCGGAGAACTACGCCGCGGACCAGGAGGCGAGCCGTACCCGCAAGCTGTACGCCGCCTATTCCGAGGCGATCGCGCAGATGCGCGCCAGCCTCGGGCTCAAGCCGGATGATACCGCCGCGCTGTTCGCCTTTCTCAACCAGCAGAAGTGGGCAACCGCCTACGAGAAGAACCAGGCCGGCCAGAACACCTTCGTGCTGAACAACACCGGCACCAACCCGCCGGTGGTGCTGCCGGCTGCGGCACCCTCAGAAACGCCGCCGCCACCGCCAGCGAAACAGGAGTAGTCGATGGGGCGGTTTCGCAAGACCCGCAGCCCGGTCTACGTCAAGCTCTCCGAGGCCCGTATCCGCCAGATCAATGAGCTGGTGGCGGACTGGAGTTTCGAGACCCGCCTGTTCGTCCTGCGCCGACTGCACCAGCACCGCCCGTCTCACTCCCCCTTCAAGTTGCTGACCGACTGGTGGCGGCGCACCTTCTGGCCGCGCGAGCGCCGCTTCGTTCATCTGCGCGACCCGGAAAAGCTGTCCGACTGGCGCCGGCGCATCGAGGTGTCCGGTTCGCAGAGCGCGTCGGCCACCTGGTCGCGCATCCTCGAGAGAGAACTCGACCTGCACGACTACCGCTACCTGCGCCGCCTGCTCGAGGATCTGACTGCCGATATCTACGTGCCACCGACCCTGCGCGAACTGTTCGACCGCATCTATCACGTCCACCTGCTCAAGGAGTATTCGGACGATCCTTCAGTGCCGCGCAGTCCGCTGGTGCTGGTCATAGGACCGTCGGGCAGCGGCAAGAGTGTCACCATCCAGGAGGCGATGGAGCAGTCCTTCTTCCGCCGCGAGGTGCGTCCGGTGGTCGATCTGAAGGCCAAGCGCGAGGAGGTGCTGGCCGACCAGCCGATCTGGGCGCGCCTGGAAGATGTCGATTTCGAGCTGGCGGTCGCCATCGAGCGACACCGCAAGGTCGAACTGCTCCGGTTTCTTTCGCGCCTGCCCCTGATCAAGTTCTTCTACCGCAAGCGCATCAGCAGGGTCCTTTCCAGTCTTGAGGAGGAGGGGGTGCTGGTCGACTACGCCATGATCACCCCCAACGATTACCAGACTGCCTGGGCCGGTGAGCCGGGCAACTACCTGCGCAAGGCGATGGGTGACCCGCGCCGTTTGTGCGTGCGCCACCTCGAGGAGGCTCACAGCGCCTTCGGCCGCCCCGACCAGGCCAGCCCGGTGAAGAGTCAGCAGTCCACCCTTGTCGACGCCGCCAACATCATCCTGGATGAGATCGCCCACGGCCGCCGCGACTGCCTGGTCATCGCCACCACCGATCAGCCCGAGAACCTCGATCCGGCCATCTATCGCCGCTTCGTCGAGGGAGGGCTGGTGATCGACATCGCCGAATACTGGAACGAGGCGGTGAACCTGCGCGAGGTGGTGCGCATGGAATTGCGCCGGCACAATTTCGATTTCGGCGACGAGTCGCTGCCTGAACAGAAACAGCTCAGCGAGGCTGATCTCGACCGCACTGTCGCTTTGCTCGGGCCGATTTTCCGCGAGCGTGGCCTGCGCATGACCCCGGCCTATGTGCGTCGGCTGATCGGTTCGGTCATTGCCCTGAACGGCGGTTTTGAGCCGGACTATCTCGACGATCAGTTCCTGGTGCGTGACGCCCTCAAGGCGGTGGCGCGCAACGTCTACGGCTCCCTCTATGCCAAGGTGGTCGGCAAGCTTGATCGCCAGGTCCACTGGTCGGAGTACATCGGCCAGATCAAGAACGAATTCTCCGAGATGGCCAACAACGCCCTCTACTACAACGTCAGTGAAGAAAAGGGGGTGGTGCTGACCGGACCGCCCGGCTCGGGCAAAACCTTCATGGTGCAGGCCTGGCTCGGCGACAACCTCGAGGTCCAGGACCTGGCGGTGCAGCTCAATGACCTGGCCGACCCGGTGGCGCCTCTCGAAGGGATGGTCGCCAACCTGGAGCGGGTCTATGACATTGCCAAGATG
>RFIO01000077.1 GCA_003695205.1 Deltaproteobacteria bacterium | reverse complement strand
GGCTGGTCTCCTTCTTTACCGCCCGCAAACCGGGAGATGCCGCATGAGCGCTTCCTGGCTGCGCCTGGCCGCCCGCGGCCTCTGGCGCCATCCGCGCCGTTCGTTGCTGACCGCCGGGGCCATCGCCTTCGGGCTGGCCTGCCTGATCATTTTTGCCGCCCTCAAGCAGGGGTTGCACCGGGAGATGGTCAACAGCACCATCCGGCTCGACATCGGTTCGCTCCAGATTCACGCCGCCGGCTACCAGCCCGGCAGCCTGACCGTGACCCCGCTGAAGCACGGCGGGCAGCTGGTCGAGCGACTGCTGGCCGAGGGATACGCACCGGCGCCGCGGCTCAAGTCGCCGGCGCTGGTGATCGGACCGTCCGGCAGCGCCTCGGTGGTACTTTCCGGGGTCGAACCTGCGGCCGAACGTCGATTGACCATCATCGCTGCGCGGGTGGTTGCCGGCGATTATCTCAAGGACCCGGAGCAGCTGCTGATCGGCCGGAATCTGGCCGACAGTCTCGGCCTGTCGCTGGGGGACGAACTGACCCTGGTGGTGCGCGACCTGTTTGGTCGCCCGAGCTCACGCAAGTTTGTCGTTGGTGGGCTGTTCGCCACCGAGCAGGCCGCCTTCGATCGCTCCCAGGTCTTTCTGCCTCTGACGGCGGTCCAGCGGCTGCTTGGGGCACAGGGAGCCCTGTCTGAACTGGCACTGCTCCTGCCGCAGGGGGAGCTGGCGGCAGCGGCTGCCAGCCTGCGCGACCGGCTCGACCCGGATCTTTACCGCCTCGATCGCTGGGATGAGATCGCTCTCGATGTCGCCCAGCTGATCGAGCTGAACGACGGCACCATGAATCTGCTGGTGCTTATTATCTTTTTCATTGTCGCTCTCGGGATCGCCAACACCATGACCATGGCGATTTACGAGCGCTACCGCGAGTTCGGTGTTCTCGCCGCCCTCGGCCTGCGCCCGGGGGGAATTGTCCGCCTGGTACTGCTGGAAACCCTGCTGCTCGGACTTTTCGGTGCCCTGACCGGCAGCCTGGTCGGGATCGGCCTGGGCCTTTATCTTGCCGGACACGGTATCGACCTGACCAGCCTGACGAGCGCCAACCGCTACTTTGCCACCAGTCATATCCTGCATGCCGTGCTGGTCGGCCGGGATCTGCTGCTGGCCAACCTGGTGACGCTCGCGACCGCCCTGGCCGCCGGGCTGCTACCGGCCTGGCGCGCTTCGAAGCTCAATCCTGTCGAGGCCCTGCGCCATCTTTAGGAGTCCTTTTCGTGTGGCCTGAACGCTTTGCCTCCCCCATGCATCTGCCCTTCAATCGCAGCGCCCTCGACAGCCGATTCCGCCTGCAGCCCCCTGATGTCGATCCGGGCCGGGCGGAATGCCTTCTGGTTCTGCAGCGCGGCGCTCTGATCCTCGAGGCCGCCAGTGATGACCTGCCGGCGGCTGACGATCGGCTGCCGGCAGGTGTCGCTCCGGATATCCATATCGGCCTCTGGGACGGG
>RFIO01000572.1 GCA_003695205.1 Deltaproteobacteria bacterium | reverse complement strand
TCGGCGATCTCTCGGGCTTTCCTGCCCGGGTTCGAGCGCAGGTAGTCGATGATCCGCTGCTCCAGCCTCATGACCGCTTCTTTGCAACCAGCGTATCGCGCCGGCGCTTCTGACCCCTTAACCTAAGGTTCTGCTCGCGATAGAATCTGGTGGAGAGCCGGGAAAGCCCCCGCCGCCTGGATATTGGTTCGGGTGTAGCCTCGCCTCTCGCTTCTGCGAGGCGTTTGGGCACCCCGCCCACCACGCACACCGCGTCTGCGGCGCGGTATGTCTGAGCCTGTGACCACACGAAGTCATGATACTCGCACATCATCATCGCGACAAGGTGGTAAGAATCAATCGCGTGGAGACCTGACAGGTTCTTGGGTTCACGATCGATACAATTAGGCTTGTCTGCAGTTCTCATCGCACGATTTCCGCGATAACTGCGCTAGCCGTGGTACTCAGGCCGCGAGGGTCCAAGGCGACTTCGATTAGGCGAGCGACCACACTCTCTCGGAACGCACGCTCCCGATCGTTTCCCGCAAGGTCATACCAAGCCAGTGCGCTATTGATCTCTCCGCTCGGAGACCGTTCACACCACAGGCTGATGACGCGTTCGACGAGCAGATCGATGCCTTTAGGTGACTCGCACATGGATCGATTCTGAGCGCGAATCCGTGGCGGTGCAAGCACTCGAGCAGTGCCAGCCTTGCTCGCCAGATGTTCTGAAAGAAGGTATTCACGGTCACCCCGAGACCCTCGACAAGCACGTCGTCTCGAACATGAATCACCCGGAGCCGAACACGGATCGCGGAACGGGGGCGCTTCGGGAGCTCCTTCAGAGCGGCTTGCCTAATACGGTCACAAGCTCGGCGATGATCTTCAGGTCCTCGATGTCCGCCTTGGTGAACACTTTCGGCTCGTATTCGGCGTTCAGCGGTGAGAGCACGACCGTCTTTTCCTGATCGCCGCTGGTTTCATTTCGGCTTATCGTTGTGCTGTATCGTTTGATGGTGCACGTCCCTCCGGTCTCTGGGTCCGCTGGCCCGCGGTATTGCGTGAGGAGGATCTTGCCCTGAAGTGTTCCGGTCGGGTGGGCTTTGAAGACCGCCAGATCGCCGTCGTGGAGCATGGGCTCCATCGACCGGCCGACGACGCGGCACACGAACATGCGCTCATTGAGCCGCCCGACACCGTCGACCTGAACCCATCCCTCTGGTTCGACGGCTGCGCTGTCGCCGAAGTAACTCACTGCCGCCTGGAGGCTGTAGAAGGGCAGGAGTGTCTCGAAGGCCTTCGCAGGCCGCTGGTGTGGGTCAAATGGGATCAGAGTGAGCTGGCGGCTCAGGCGGTGCCACGACAATTGCCTCCACCAGTCCCGCGAGCGACTTGATCCTCGACGCCATGGCCTTCTCAAACTTCCGCTGCTGCACGAAAAGGTAGCGCCAGGGACCGTATTTCGTGGTGCTCATCCGCTGCCACCACGATGTAGTCGGGGTAGTACTGGCGCGGGCGGCTGTTCTCATAGTATGTCACAGAGAAACCAAAGCGCTCGTTCTTGAAATAGCGGACAACGTCACCAGTACCGTCGAGAAAGTCCGCGAAGTCCTTTTCCAGCTGCGTGTGACACGGCGCCTTGTTGGTGTGGCATTACCATCCGTTGGCTGCAAGGCCGGTCCACCGGAACCGCCGCAGGTGCGCCAAGTACAGCCACTCGGAACTTCCGAGAATCGGCACTTCTGCGGCCTAGCCGGCCCCGGGCTCCTGGTCACGGCGCGGGAGACGCTGACAGGCGCTCTGCGCAGGAAGAAGGGGTGGTCCGGGGAACTGCTTCGTGCGCTTCGGTGCGAACGGGCGCTGGTCTACGAGGAGATTGGCCAGCGCCGGCGGGCGCGCAGCGAGCTCGAGAAGCTCTACGCTGAGGCCCCGGATTACGAGGACGTGGCGGCGCGGCTGGGGCTGCTGCGGACCTCCAAATCGACGCCGTCTTCGCACCTTCGGGGTTGCGCTGTGCCATGCAAAGAGCCTGCGCCACGAGCTGTCAGATGAACCC
>RFIO01000571.1 GCA_003695205.1 Deltaproteobacteria bacterium | reverse complement strand
GCACAATACCATTCAGCTCCACGTGCTCAACACCATCCAGAGCCTGTTTCACACCACCATCATGGTCGCCCTGATGGAATTCTACAAGAAGGAAGGCTATATCGAAAAGCTGACCGAGCACCATCGCGCCATCATGGAGGCCATACGCGATCATGACCCCGAGCGCGCCCGCGAGGCGATGCGCGAGCACCTGTCGATGGTCATGGACAAAATGCGGCAACTCGAACAGGACAACCTGCTGGTTTCCTGACCGGCAGCCTCATATTCAAGCAAAAAGGGCGGCCCCACAGGGGTCGCCCTTTTTGCTTTCTGGTATCGATTGGAAGCTCAGCGTACCTTTTTGCCGGCCACCTGGATGCGGATCAGGGCCCGTTCGAGGGCGGCCTCCATGATCCGGTAGTCCTTGTCCTCGGGCGAGAGCTTCTTGAGGGCTTCCTCGGCGCGACCCAGGGCCGCCCTGGCCCGCTCCAGGTCAATCTGGTCGGCCGGTTCGGCGGTTTCGACCAGAACATTGACCCTGTCCTCCTCGACCTCGAGGTAACCCCAGTTGACGGCGACATGGTAGGTCTCGCCGCCGTCGCGGTAGGACAGCTCGCCGATCTTGAGCGTGGTCAGCAGGGGGGTGTGACCGGGCAGGACACCCAATTCGCCCATGCTGCCGGGCACGGTGACCTCGTCGACCTCGGCCGACAGCACCCGCTTGTACGGGGTGACCAGTTCCAGTGTCAGTCTTTCTGCCATTGGCTCTATCCTCTGGGCAAGACCCTATCAGGCCGCCAGCTGCTTGGCTTTTTCCAGGGCTTCCTCGATGGTGCCGACCATGTAGAAGGCCTGCTCGGGGATGTCGTCGTGCTTGCCTTCGACGATTTCCTTGAAGCCCTTGATGGTGTCCTTCAGTTCGACGTACTTGCCGGGGGAGCCGGTAAATACCTCGGCAACGTGGAACGGCTGCGACAGGAAGCGCTGAATTTTGCGGGCGCGGGCGACGATCAGCTTGTCCTCCTCGGACAGTTCGTCCATACCGAGGATGGCGATGATGTCCTGCAGGTCCTTGTAGCGCTGCAGGATG
>RFIO01000076.1 GCA_003695205.1 Deltaproteobacteria bacterium | reverse complement strand
TCGGCTCTCGGGCGGACAGCGGCAGCGCATCTGCATCGCGCGCGCCATCCTGCGTGACGCGCCCATCCTGCTGCTGGACGAGGCGACCAGCGCTCTCGACACCGAGAGCGAAGCACTGGTTCAGCAGGCCCTGAACAACCTGATGCGCGGCAGAACCACTTTCGTGATCGCGCATCGTCTGAGTACCATCATGCATGCCGACATCATTGCCGTTCTTGATCAGGGCAGGCTGGTCGAGCAGGGAACACACGCGGAACTGCTGGCAGCCGGAGGCCTCTACCGACGGCTCTACGACATGCAGTTCCGGGATGACGACGCATGAGCCGGATGGCAGACAAATTACTGCTGGCCCTGGCTCCACCACTGGCCGCCACGCTCATCCGTGGCCTGCATTCTGTCATGCGCACGGAGATTATCGGCGAAGAGCCGCTTCGCAAGCTCTGGCAGCGGGGGGAAAACGTCATCCTGGCCTTCTGGCACGACCAGCTGCTGCTGATGGCCCTCGGTTATCGCGGACCCGGCGCCCGTATCCTGATCAGCCGGTCCAAGGATGGCGAGTTGATTGCGAGGGTCATGAAGAGACTCGGGCATGAGGCCGTACGCGGTTCGTCCAGTCGCGGCGGGAGGGAAGCGTTTCGGGAGATGATGAAACTGGCTCAGGAGCCGGTCGATATCGTTTTTACCCCAGATGGCCCGAGGGGACCGAGACACCAGCTCAAGGATGGTGTGGTGCAATTGGCCCGTATGACCGGCCGGCCTGTGGTCCCCATGGCTTTCGTTGCCTCGCGCGGGCATCGCTTCGGTTCCTGGGACCGTTTCCTGTTCCCCTATCCGCTGGCTCGCGGCGTCTATTCTTTTGGTGAGCCGGTCTGTTTCGACCGTTCGGAGGGGGCGGACGGCTTTCGTCTGAAACTTGAGCAGGCCATGCTGGCAAATCAGCGCAAGGCCGAGGCCCGGCTTGAGGACTATGGTTTATCTGCTGTATGACATTCTGCTGCTGGTCGCGGCGCTGGTTCTGACCCCCTATTACCTCTGGCGCGGCATTCGCTACGGCAAGAGCCGCAGGGGCATCCGCGAGCGGCTTGGGCGCTACGGCCGGGGGCGTCTTGACGCATTGAACGGCCGACCGGTGATCTGGGTCCACGCCGTTTCAGTCGGTGAAACAAGAGCCGTCGTGCCGCTGCTGCGCCGTCTGAAGCAGAGCTATCCCGGTCACGCCCTGGTGCTGACCAACGTCACCGAAACAGGGCGTGAGGTTGCCGCGCGGCTCGATTGTGTCGACCTCTGCCTCTTTTTCCCCTTTGATCTCTCCTGGGTGGTCCGGCGGGTGCTGAAGAAACTGCGGCCCTGGCTGGTTGTGCTGGTGGAAACGGAACTCTGGCCCAACCTGGTGCGCCAGACCAGTCGCGCCGGGGTGCCGCTCGTGCTGGTCAACGGACGTATTTCCGACCGGTCCTTTCCGCGCTACCAGAAAGTTCGCCTGATGCTGGCGCCCCTGTTGCGCCGCATCGACCTGTTTGCCATGCAGACGGAACTGGATGCCGAGCGTATCCGCGATCTCGGTGCGCCGCGTGAACGGGTCCGGGTCACCGGTAACCTCAAGTTCGATATGGTGCCTCCCGACCTGTCAGCTGAAGATCAGGCCGCATTCCGGTCCCTTCTCGGCATCGAGGCGGGCAGGCGGGTGCTTGTAGCGGGCAGTACCCACCAGGGCGAAGAGGAAACAGTTCTCAGGGCCTTTCGGCAGGTGCGCGAAGCATGTTCCGATCTCCAGCTGGTTCTGGTCCCCCGCCACCCGGAGCGGGCCGCCGACGTTGCCGAACTGGTTCGCCAGGAAGGGTTTGAGACTGTACTGCGCAGCCAGTGCCCGCGTCGAGCTGCCGGGCCGGGCGCGGTTGTGGTGGCCGACACTCTCGGAGAGATGCTGCGTTTCTACAGCCTGGCCGATGTCGTTTTTGTCGGTGGTTCACTCATTCCGGTCGGCGGCCACAACATTCTCGAGGCCTCACTGCTGAGAAAACCGGTCCTTTTCGGGCCCCATATGAACAATTTCAAGGAGATAGCACAGTTGGTGCTGTTTGCCGCCGGGGGGCGCAAGGTGGCTGATGCCGCGGAACTGGCGGCTTCTGTCACCGAACTGCTCCAGGATGAAGCCTTGCGTACACGTATGGGAAGGGCCGGACACGCCCTGATCGAGCGCCACGCCGGGGCGACCGAGCGCACTCTCAACAGCTTGTCTGCCTGGCTGGAGGTCTCCGGTGAGCCTTGAGGAGCGTTTCCGGTCTTTTGCAACTGTCGGCCCCGGAACCTGGCGGGGGCAACTGCTTCTGGCCGCTCTTCTGCCTTTTTCCTGGTGCTATGCTGCGCTGGGGCACCTGCGTCGCCTCGCCTACAACCGTGGTTGGCTGACCAGCCGATCACTGCCGGTTCCTGTGATCGCCGTCGGCAACCTTGCGGCCGGGGGGACAGGCAAGACGCCCGTGACCGAATGGCTTGTTTCACGCTGCCTCCAGCAGGGGATTCGGGTAGCGGTGGTTTCAAGGGGGTACGGCGGCCGGCGTGAAGAAGATCCTCTGGTGGTCTGCGCCGGGCAGGGGCCGCTGGTCCCTCCTGAACAGGCCGGTGACGAACCCTGTCTGCTGGCCCGTCGGCACCCGGAAGCAATCGTTGTGGTTGGCGCCGACCGTTACAGGGCCGGGATGATGGCGGTCAGGGACTGCGGCGCCGAACTCGTCATCCTCGATGACGGCTTTCAGCACCGGAAACTGCGACGTGATTTCGAGCTGGTTCTGCTGGACGCCCGTCGCCCCTTCGGCAACGGCCATACTCTGCCTGCCGGCTACCTCAGGGAAACGCCGAAAGCCCTGAATCAGGCCGACCTGGTGCTGCTGACCCGAGCGGTGCCGGCAACTCCCCACCTGTATCTGGAGGATGTCCCCTGCCTGCGGGTCGGCTTTCGGTTGGCCGGCCACCTGGTCGGTCTCGACGGGACCATTCTGCCTCTCCGCCAGATCGCCGGGCGACGGGTTGTCGCCTTCTGCGGCATCGCCAACCCAGAAAGCTTTTTTGACGGCCTGAAGGCCCTGGATGTCGAGGTTGTCGCCGCCCGCTCCCTGGGCGATCATCATGCCTATCCGGACAGCAGTGTCCAGGAGCTGAACCGACTGGTCGCCGGTGCAGACCTGCTCTTGACCACCGAAAAGGACGCCGTCAAACTGTTTGATGCGGGTTTTGATCGGCCCTGTTATTACCTGCCGCTGGAACTCGATTTTATGGATGGAGTCGAACAGCTGGAGCACATTCTCGATCCTTTGCTGAGCAAGACGAGGAATCCCATGAAACTTTCTGAGGACCTTTTGGACATTCTGGCCTGTCCGCAGTGCAAACAATCCGTGCGGGTGGATGAAGACAAGGAAGAAATCGTCTGCGATGCCTGCCGGCTCGCCTACCCGGTGCGCGACGATATTCCGGTGATGCTGGTGGATGAAGCCCGCAATTTCTGAAAGCCTGCCCCTGCTGGTACTCGATGACGGCCGTCCGGGGCATGTCAACCAGTCCCTTGCCTTTGCCCGCCTGACGGGCAGGGAGGCGGTGCGCTGCCGGGTAAGCTTTCGCCATCGGGCCGGCAAGGCTCTCAGTTATCTTTGCGACCGGATTGGCCTGGCTGTGTCGGGGTTGATCCGCCATGATGACGTTGCTGGCCCATTCGCCGCCGTGGTTTCGGCCGGCTCCGATACCTGGTACGCCAACCGGCTGCTGGCCAGACGGCTCGGTTGCCGTTCGGTCGCCCTGATGCTGCCGAAAGGCTATCGGCTTGATTTTGATCTGATCATTGCCCAGCAGCACGATCATCCACCAGTGGCCGGCAATATTCTTGCACTTCCGGTCAATCTCAACTGGTCCGAGCCGGCCGGCCTGGTCTCCCCGGAGGATGACCGGCCCGTTGTTGCCGTCGTTGTCGGCGGGGACAGCCGGCACGGGAAGCTGGACCCGGATTGGCTCGAAAGTCAGCTAAAATCTGTTTTCAACGTTTGCGCCGGAAGCCGCTTCTGGCTGACGACCAGCCGTCGGACCGGTCAGAATGTCGAGAAGATGCTGCGGCGGTTTCCCTTTGACTATGCACTTTACTACAGCAGCGATCCGCGCAATCCGATGGGGGATTTTCTCCAATACGCCGACCGTCTCTTTGTCACCGCCGATTCGACCTCGATGATCAGCGAAGCTGTCTGCTGGGGGACAGCGGCGGTTGATATCCTGCCCGTGATCCGCACATTGCCCACAGGCAAAACCGGGCGCATGCTGTCCGGCCTGCAAAAGGATGGCTATGTGCACCTGTTTGACGGGGCGCCGGGGGATGCCAGGCGCAAGGTCGATCTGAAAAGTCTGCTGGCGGAGGTGCGGCTGTGAGG
>RFIO01000570.1 GCA_003695205.1 Deltaproteobacteria bacterium | reverse complement strand
GGGTTCAAGACCGATTACCGCGTCTATGCCTACCGGGACCGGGTCGTCGGTGTCGCCGCCCGGCTCTGGCGCGGTCAGCTGACCAACCTGAGTACCCCTGAAGGCGGGTTCGCAGCCGTCGAGCTGGTCGACTGAGCATGCTGCTGGCCGTCGACCTGGGGATCCGCAGCGGCCTGGCCTGCTTCGACGCAACCGGCCGGCTCCACTGGTACCGTTCGACCAATTTTGGCGACGCGAGCCGTCTGCGGCGGGCCATTCCCGGAATCTTTGACTCCATTCCCCGTCTCAAATATCTCGTCCTCGAAGGAGGCGGTCCGCTCTTTGAGCTCTGGTGTCGCCAGGGGCGGAAACGGGGTGTTCAGGTGCTGCAGCTTCAGGCGGAGGACTGGCGCCGGGAACTGCTGCTGGCACGTGAACGCAGATCGGCGCGCCTGGCCAAGGCGCGCGCGGCTGAGCTGGCGCGGGAGATCATCCGTTCGTCAGGCGCCCCACTGCCACGGGGAACCCTGGTGCATGATGTCGCCGAGGCCGTACTGGTCGGACTCTACGCCAGTCGGCATTTGCGCCGGGAAGGAGCTGACGGGCTGTCCTGAAAAATTGACCGTTCCGGTTTGGAATTGGGTGCGCGTCTGTTAGAATCGAAACACTGCCACCCTGACTTTGTGACGCTACATGACCTTACGCAAACGGATCATCCTGCAGGTTCTCCTGCTCGCCCTGGTCCTTGGCGGCCTGACCTGCTACCTGCTGGTCGGAACCTGGCGGATCAACAGCCGACTGTCAGCCTTTCGCCAATCGACCTCGGCCCTGCTGGGAATCGCCGATATCCAGCTGGGGCTTGCTCACGAACTGCGAGCCATCTGGACCTCCCTGGCAGTCGACCTGCCGATAGACCGGGAGACCCTAGAGGCCTCAGGAGCGCTGATAGACCAGACGCTGGAGAACCTTTCCATCGCGGCGCCGACCATGGTCGAACGCGGTGCGATTGAGAGTGCCGACTGGCGTCAGCGTTTCGACCAGCTCACTCAGCTGCATCGGCTCTGGCGGCGGCATCTGGACCAGATTCTGACGGCCAGTGACCGGGACCAGCTCAACGAGGCTGCCCGGCTGCTGCTCGAAGACCAGATCTTCCCGGCCCTTGACGGCCTTCTGCGTCATGGAGCCGGCCAGGCGCGCAAACAGCAGGATCAGCTGGAAGAAGCACTCGGATTTTTTCCCTGGCTGCAGGGGTCGGCGCGGCGCCTTGCCCGCCAGGTCGAGGCCGATCTGGACTTCGTTGTGGCCGGCAACCAGGTTTACACCCTGCTCAATCGCCAGTTTGCCCTGCTGCAGGCTTTTCGAGCCCACAAGAGCAAAACTGATCTCGGACGTCTGCGGCTGTTGCTGGAGCTGACGGACGAGAGCCTGCTTGACTGGCATCGCCAGGCCCTGAGGCGGCTGGGGCCCAGCCAGGAAGAGAATGAGCGCCAACTCGACCTGCGTCAGGTCGAGACGGTCAAAAACGGATACGAGTTGCTCAGTGAGTTGTATCAGGGGGTACTGTCCTTCGGGGATCAGCCCTCAGCCGATTTGCTCGACAGCCTGGTGGCGGAAATCGAAACCCTGGTCCAGGGCAGCCTGCGTCCAGGGGTCCTCAGTTCAATTCGCAATGGTATCGAGGCGATCCACGATCAGACCAGCCAGTCCGGCCATTTCGGTGTCCTGGCCCTTGCCGCGCTGCTGGTCGGCGTGCTGGTGCAGGCGCTGGTGTCGATGCGTTCCCTGTTCCGGGAGCTGAAAATTCTCTCCTTCGGGATCGGCCAGTTCCGCAGTGGCAACCTGGCGCACCGGATTATCCTTGATGGCCGGGATGAACTGACGGAGCTGGCGAAATCCCTCAACCGCATGGCCGAGGACCTCGAACGAACGCGGCGGGATCTGGAGGAGGCCAACTCCAGGCTGGAGTGGAAGGTGGCCGAGCGAACCCGCCTGCTCGAGGAGAACAACCAGGAGCTTCTGGCCTTCAACCACATGGTGTCCCATGACCTGCGTAATCCTCTCTCGGCCGTCCTTGGATTGAGCCAGGCTCTGTACGAGAAGGCCAGAGGCGACGAAGACGAAAGCCAGGTCGCTTTGCGTCATGTCCTCGCCGGGGCGGAGAAGATGGATCGCATCATCAACGCCCTGCTGGCGCTGTCACGGGTTTCCAGCCAGCCCATGCATCTGGACGCCGTTGATCTGGCCGAATGTGCCCGCCGATCCTTTGCCGACATGCAGGAACGCCATCCGATAGCGGGCGCTGAACTGGTCGTGCCGGAGAGCCTCAAGGTGCCCGGGGCCCCGGATCTGCTCTTTCTCGCCATTGACCATTTGGTACGTCAGGCCTGGAAGATGGCGGATCCGAATCGCCCCCTGCGCATCGAACTGAGTTGCGAAACGGGGCCGGAAGGGACCTGCTGCCTGTTGCGGGACAACGGTTCGGGTTTTGATCCCGCCAGTGTCGGCGATCCCTTTGATCTGCGGTTGTCGACCGGCAAGGGAGCCGGTCTCCCCGGTGCCGGCCTGGCCATTGCCGCCCGCATCTTTCGCAGGCACAACGGCGACATAAGGGTCGAATCCTCTCCGGGGCAGGGTTGCCGTTATCATTTCACCATCGGCGTGCCGAAGGAGTTGGGAGCATGAGCCAGGTAGACGGCGTCATCAAGTTCAGGCTCGAACATGCCGGCGGACCGCCATGTGACTGGCAGGAGCTGGCCGGACTCGATTCCTGGCGCCAGATCCTCTTTCGTCTCGGCCTGGTCGGACTCGATCCGATGCGCTACGGTGGGGTCGGCTACGGCAACCTCAGCCTGCGATATGGCACGTTCAGGGGCGATCCGAGTCTGCGGCGCTTTTTGATTACCGGCACTCAAACCGGCGGCCTGGAGCGTCTCGGTCCATCCCACTACACCCTGGTGCGTGAATGCCATCCGGATGAAAACCGCATCGTCTCCACCGGGCCGGTCAAACCCTCATCCGAGGCCCTGACGCACGGGGCCCTCTATGCCGCCGACAACCAGGTTCGGGCGGTGTTCCACGTTCATTCCCCGGAAATCTGGCAGGCGGCCATGACCCTTGGGCTGCCGGTCACGGACCATCGCGTCCCCTACGGCACCCCGGAGATGGCGGCAGAGATGGCGCGCCTCTATCGGGACCCGGCGGTGCGCGATGGCGGTGTCATCGTCATGGGAGGGCACGAGGATGGTGTTGTTGGCTTTGGCCCGGCACTGGATGTCGCCGGCCAGGTGCTGGTGCGTACCCTGGCGCGGGCGCTGGCGGTGATGCGCCAGCCCGGTTGATGGTGTGAAGCGAGTTCCCGCCCTGCTGGGCCGTGGAATTTTGTTTCCAATCAAGGCGCGGGGCAATGAGCGCGGAGTCGTAGCGGAAGCTACGTCGCACAAGCAAAGCGCCCGGCAACGCCGAGTGGGAGCAAAAGTCCGTGTCCCTCCCGAACCCGTCATGAAAGCTTCAGCTGCAACGGCCTCAGGCCGCACCGGGACTGTTGGTGCCCCGACCGGGTCCCTGGGGGCAATTGTGG
>RFIO01000569.1 GCA_003695205.1 Deltaproteobacteria bacterium | reverse complement strand
TGGTTCCTGTTGTTCATCCTGATCCACGAGATCATCTTTTACGTGTTGCTGAGCATCAAGGGGCAGTTGAACGTGTTCGAACAGATCGTCACCCGCGGCCTGCCCGACGTGATTTACACCATGGCTTCCCTGTTTGTGGTCGGCTTGTTCGTAAACAAATACCTGAATGAGTAACATGGATTCTAGCCAGCGCTCACGCCGTTTTGCCATCTTTTCCGGCCTGATCGGCCTTGCCTTCCTGGTATTGGTCAGCGGTTTTTTTAATCTGCAGGTGCTCAAGCGCGATTACTACCTGGAAATTTCGTTGCACAATTTTGTTCGGCCCGTGACCCGTAACCCGGTACGCGGATTGATTTTCGACCGCAATGGGCGTTTGCTGGTGGACAACCGGCCGTCCTTTTCGGCCGCCGTGGTACCGGCCCATGCCAAAGAGAGCACGCTCTTTCGCTTGGAAGAGATTTTACATCTTTCGGACCAGGAGGTGCGCAAAAAACTGCGCCGCGCTCCCCGCTTTTCGCCGACCATCATCCGGCGCGACCTGGACGATTCCACCCGCACTCTGCTGGAAGAAAACCAGTACTTCCTGCCCGGTTTTGAACTCAACCTGGACTTTAAGCGCTACTATCCGCCGGAAGTAAACTCGCCACACATCTTCGGCTACATCGGCGAAGTGAGCGAAGCCGAACAGAAACGCCATCCCCAGTACAAGGCCGGCGACCTGATCGGCAAGACCGAAATGGTGCAGGTCGACGACATCATGTCGGTGACCGAAACCGCCGGCCACCTGATCGACGGCTTCGGCACCCGGTCGCGTGCCTATGTGCAGGTGCAGAACGGTTGCGACCACCGCTGCACCTTCTGCATCATTCCCTATGGCCGCGGCAATTCGCGCTCCGTCCCCGCCGGCGTCGTGGTCGAGCAGATCAGGCGCCTCGTCGATGCCGGCTATCTCGAGGTCGTGCTGACCGGGGTGGACCTGACCAGCTGGGGGGCCGACCTGCCGGGCACGCCGCGGCTGGGCGATCTCGTGCGGCGGATCCTGAAGCTGGTGCCGGACCTGCCGCGCCTGCGCATCAGTTCCATCGACAGCATCGAGGCCGACCCCGCGCTGATCGAGGCCATCGCCACCGAACCGAGGCTGATGCCGCATCTGCACCTGTCGCTGCAGGCGGGCGACAACCTGATCCTCAAGCGCATGAAGCGCCGCCACAGCCGCGACGATGCCATCCGCTTCTGCCACGAGATGCGCGCCGCGCGCCCCGATCTGGTCTATGGCGCCGACATCATCGCCGGGTTCCCCACCGAAACCGACGAGATGTTCGAGAACACCCTCGCCATGATCCGCGACTGCGGCCTGACCTGGCTGCACGTCTTCCCCTATTCGCCGCGCAAGGGCACGCCGGCCGC
>RFIO01000568.1 GCA_003695205.1 Deltaproteobacteria bacterium | reverse complement strand
CGACTATTTCGGCCCCATCGACGGGCATGATCTGGACAAACTGCTGGAAACCCTGAACAACGTGGTCCGACTCGAGGGTCCGGTGCTGGTCCATGTCGTCACCCGCAAGGGACAGGGGTATGCCCCGGCGGAACAGAAACCGTCGACCTATCATGGCGTGGGACCCTTCGACCCGGAAACCGGCGAGGTCATTGCCGGCAAGGGCGGTGCGGCTTCCTATACCGGAGTGTTCGGACGCACCCTTTGCGAGATGGCGGAACGGGATGAGCGCCTGGTCGCCATTACCGCCGCTATGGCCGAAGGGACCGGCCTGCGGGCTTTCGCCGAACGCTACCCTGATCGCTTCTTCGATGTCGGCATCGCCGAACAGCACGCCGTCACCTTTGCAGGTGGCCTTGCGGCGTTCGGCCTAAAACCCGTTGTCGCCATCTATTCGACCTTTCTGCAGCGCGCCTATGACCAGGTGATTCACGATGTCTGCCTGCAGAACCTGCCGGTCGTTTTCGCTCTGGACCGTGGCGGTCTGGTCGGTGCCGACGGGCCGACCCACCACGGCAGCTTCGATCTTTCCTTCCTGCGCTCGGTCCCCAACCTTGTGCTGGTGGCTCCACGCGACGAGGTCGAACTGCGCCGGGCACTCGAGACGGCGCGGCAGCATGATGGCCCCTTCGCTTTCCGCTACCCGCGCGGCAACGCCCTCGGCCTCGATATTTCGGCTGAGCCTGAGGCTTTCGAGATCGGTCGGGGAGAACGGCTGCGCGAGGGGACCGACGCCACCCTCGTGGCCGTCGGTTCGGCTGTGGCGGATGCCCTGAAGGCCGCGGAGCTGGTCGCCGGGGAAGGCTGGTCTGTGGGCGTGGTCGATGCGCGTTTCGTCAAGCCCCTGGATGAAGAACTCATCTGCTCCGCCGCGCAAACGGGGCTGGTGGTAACCGTCGAGGAGAACGCACTGGCGGGCGGATTCGGCAGTGCTGTCTGCGAACTGTTTGCCGACCGCGGCCTGGCGGTCCCGGTTCTCAGGCTCGGACTGCCCGATTCCTTTGTCGAACAGGGGAGTCAGGCGGAGCTGCGTGCCCGTTACGGCATCGACGCCGAAGGCATTGCCGTGGCATTGCGGCGCGCTCTCGGGGACCCGGGTCGGCAGGCGGCTCGTTCCTGACCTGGAATCAGATCAGCTGCAGGGTCAGGGCGGTGACAAAGAGATAACGTCCCGTTTTGCCCGCGGCCACCAGAAACAGAAAGGGACGCCAGCCCAGGCCGGCCGCCCCGGCTACCAGGCAGAGTCCGTCACCGATGACCGGCAGCCAGGCGAGCAACAGTGACCAGCTGCCCAGGCGACGATAGAGGCGGCTGGCACGCTCCTGCCTTTGCGGATCAAGGTTCTTCCGCTTTTTCAGCCATCGCCACCCGTACAATCCCATCCACCAGAGGCTCAGGGCTCCGAGGGTGTTGCCGACTGAGGCAGTCAGCACGCAGGCCGCGGGCGGGAATCCCTTGGCCAGCAGCAGCACAAGCAGCCACTCCGATCCCAGAGGCAGGATGGTGGATGCCAGCAGGCTGAGGGTGAACAGCCCGGCCAGACCGGCTTCCGCCAACAGAGCGTCCATCGCCGGCTAGCCTTTATCGCAGCTCAGGACGGCCTGAATGGCTGTTTCCAGGTTTTTCTCGCTGAAGGGCTTGGTCAGGTAGACAGCTCCGCCGCTGGCAAAGCCCTCCGCCATGTCGTCGGAGGCATCCCGGGCGGTGACGTAGATGATGGGGACAGATCTGGTCTTCGGCTCGGTCTTGAGACGGCGTGCCAATTCGAAGCCGGAATCCTGTTCAAGCATGACATCGAGCAGAATCAGATCGAAACCGCCGGCGAGGGCCTCGGCGTACCCCTCTTCGGCTTTCTGATGCACGGCCACCCTGAACCCGAGGCGTTCCAGGATTCTCTTTTCGAGCCGGGCGACTGCCGGCTCGTCTTCGATAATCAGGGCGCTGGCGCTCATTGCTCTCTCCTGCCGTGAACTCTTCTACTCTTCGGCTGTCGAGACTTCAAACTTTATGGAATCAGGCAGCCGGACTGCTGTCGGCTTTGTCCGCGCGTTTCAGGATGTTCGCCTTGACCATCAGGTAGAGGAAGCGGTAGAGCTCGTAATCGAGCATGGTGGCGGCTGTGCAGATGTCGCGGATGCATCGCTTTCCGTCGATCAGCGACAGGACGAACTTCTGATGCACCGTCAGGCGCCCGCTGTTGACCTTGTCACGGCCTCCCGGTGCGAACAGAAGAATGGTGTCAAGTGAGGGTATCACACTGCGGATGTTGTTCCATTCGTGTTCGTGCGCCGATGCTTCGCGCAGAAATTCACTCACTGGCAGGCGCAGGTTGTCTTCGGGCACCACTTCGGGAGTGCCCGGTTCGAAATGGAAATCCCCCTCGGGAAAGACGATCAGGGAATGCAGGATCATCTTGGCCTGGTCCTGCAATGAACGCATCAGTTCCGGACGCTTCAGAGCGCCGAGTTCGACCAGGGCTTCGCCGAGCCTCATGTTTGGATTGCCTTCGCACAGAACCAGGGCACGGTCGCGGTCTTCCTCGGTGATCTTGCCCTGACGCACCAGCAGGTAGCCGAGCTTGTTCATCAGGAAGCCCGCCTGAGCCCTGGTGTCGATGTTTTGTGATGAGGCCGAGACCAGCTGGCCACGAATGAAACCAAGGATTTTTTCGTTGTGGGCGGCCGTGACTCTCAGGGTGCCGCTGATCTTTTCCTGGTCGATCCGGGCCAGAACAGTCGGGACCTGAACCGGGGATTGAAGCAGCGCCGTCAGGCTGTCGGGTTCCGTGGCGCGCTCGACAGCAGCCGGGGCCGCGCTTGTCGAGGTTTCGGCAGTCTTGGTGCGGGTGGGCGCCACGACCGGTTCGAAAGGCTGTTCCGGAGCCGGGTCAGCCTGTGGTTCAGACCGCGGCTTTTCGGCAGGGGGACTTTGGTTCAATTCGGACCAGTCATGTTGCATGACGACATGCGTCGTGGCGGCAGAAGGTTTTCTGCGTGGTCGTCGCTGCAGAATCAGTACCACTTTCAGCAGGCCACCGATTGCCAGAATTGCCGCGACCAGGAGCAGGTATCGTTTGCCGCGGCCGCTGAAGGCCCGCTGGTCGACCCGATTGCGCGGGGATTCCTGGCGGGTGTAATGTCGGCGGTCGGGTACTGCAGTTTGAGAAACGACCGGTTCGGCGCCAACGGCTTTTTCCACCTTTGGGGGCTCCGTTTTCTTCTTTTTGCCGATGGCCGGAGCTGGCCTGGCAGCGGAAACCCGAGCCGGTTTTGCCTCCGGGGATGCCGGCGCCTTTTCAGCTGGCCCTGCCGCCGGCGCCGGTTGAGCCACAGCTTTGACCGGGGGTTGTTGCGGGGCTTTTTCGGTCACCCGGGCTGTTTTGATGGGACGCGGTTTCGGCACGGCTGCCGGGGCGCTCGCGACCGGAGCGACCTTGGGAGGTGCCGGTGGTTTCGCCTCCCGGCGACGTACGATCCGTGCCGGCCTGGCCTTTCGCGCCGGCGCCTGCAGGACAACACGGTCACTTCCCGGTGCCCGGTAGGCACCGACCCCCATCTCCTTGAGCAGGGCAATCCCCTCGGTGTCGGTGTCCATGGTCAGTAGCAGGTCACGCAGCTGCTGAATTCGCTCGCCCGGCAGGCCGCGGCGCCCGACCAGGAGCGTGGTTTTGATCGTGGAACGGGTTGGTTCGTAGGCGACAAGGCGCTGGAATTCGATCGGGTGGAATTGGTTCGCAAAGTCCGCGGGAAGCAGTCCCAGGTCGACCTCGCGGTAGCGGTTCATCCACTGGTGCAGCAGCGTGGGGCTGTTGAAGATACGTAGCCTCACCGGTTCGCCCAGCTGCTGTTCCAGCCAGCCGGCAAACCTTTCGGCCTGCTGTTTGGAGGCCGGCAGGCAGGGTTGCCCTTTCAGGGCGCCGAGGGTGACGTCGGCGCGCGCCGGTGAGACCAGGAAAAGACCGATGACGATAAACAGGATAATGTACGATCTCAATGGATGCTGCCTGAAGGCTGAAGCCACCGCATGGAAGCCCACTGCAAAACCCCTCCTGAAGCTCGGGACCCGGTATCGAAACGGGTCGGATGGCAACCGTCCGGCCGGGTGGCACCGGCAGACGGCAAATGATGCGGGATTATAGCAGAAAACCGCTTTGAAAACAGGGGGAAATCACCCCGCCGGTGATTTGGCGGCCGGCAGTGCCGGAAATTGCCGCCGCGATAATCAGCGAATGTCCGGGCGGTCGCCCGTGCGGCGCTTGCGATAGTAGGAGAAGAGTGCCAGGGCGGAGCCGGCCAGCAGGCAGATGCCACCGGCCAGGGCCAGCCCGGAGCCGGGATCCCGGTTAACCGTCAGGATGCTGTAGTTGGCATGGAGCGGCTCGGTCGGCCAGAAGCGGATGCCGGCTTCGACCAGGGGATAGGGCAGGCCCTTGCGGGGCAGGTACCAGCCCTGCCAGCTGCGTCCCGGCCCCTCGAGGCGCAGCAGGAAGGCCGGATTGTTCAGGCGGCCGCCGCGCCGGCGGATGGTCCCGTCACCGCCTTCGGCCACGTCGGGCCAGAATCGCAGGACGCTGAGTTGCGCCGAGCCGAAGGTCAGTCTTGTCCCCGCCGACAGTTCCAGGTGCCCCAGCCCCGGATGGAAGATTCTGAAGCCTCGGGCCTGGCGACCGAAGGAGACCGGAACGGCCACCAGGCCGCGATACTGGAGTGGATGGTTGATGCGGGCGGTGGCTCTGGCGACCTCTTCTTCGCCTCGTACCAGCGCCAGGCGATTGATCATGTCGAGGAGACGGCCTGATTTGTCCAGAACCGGTTCGATACTGTCGAGACGAAGGTAGGTCCCCGGCCAGGGACTGACAGGGAACAGCTGGTTTTCAAAAACCTGGACGCGGTCCATGCGAAAACCGAGCGTATGGCCGATGACGAAGCCGACAACCAGCAGGCAGAAGCCGGTGTGGATCAGGTATTCCCCGGTTTTGCGCCAGCGCCGGTGCAGCCGGGCCAGCCAGTCGGCCAGACAGCAGGCGGTGTTCAGGCCCAGAGCCAGGAGCAGGGCACCGGTCAGGGCCAGCCACCAGGTCTGGCTGATGTGACTGCGGCCGGTCCGCAGCCACCAGTCGGCCAGGGTCAGCTGGTCAATGCCGCTGTATATATCTGGGCGGGCATAAATGGCCAGGGAGCCGCCCATGGCCAGCAGGGTTGCCAGGCTGGCCAGAATAATGGCCAGCTTGAGAGAACAGCAGAAGCGCCAGATTCTCGTCATCGACTCCGACATCGGTTCTACTCCAGGGGATGGTTGCTCTCGAGCAGCAGGCCGATGCCGAGATAGGTGAACAGAACCACTCCGAAACCGAGAATG
>RFIO01000567.1 GCA_003695205.1 Deltaproteobacteria bacterium | reverse complement strand
GGATGAGGAAGGCGCGCGCTTCGTCACCGCTTCGCGTGATGCCATCAAGGCCATTCTGCGCGGCGAGGACCGCCGGCTGTTCGCCGTCGTCGGCCCCTGCTCGATCCACGATCCGAAAGCCGCCATCGACTATGCCGAACGGCTGGCGCAGCTGCGCCAGGAAGTCGGCGACCAGCTGGAACTGGTCATGCGCGTCTACTTCGAGAAGCCGCGTACCACCATCGGCTGGAAGGGTCTGATCAACGACCCCGACCTCGACGGCAGTCACCAGATTTCCAAGGGGCTCGGCATCGCCCGCCGGCTGCTGTGCGACATCACCGAGCTGCGGGTGCCCATTGCCGGTGAGATGCTCGACACCATTACCCCCCAGTACCTGGCCGACATGATCAGCTGGGGGGCCATCGGCGCCCGTACCACCGAGTCGCAGACCCACCGGGAGATGGCCAGCGGCCTGTCCTTCCCGGTTGGCTTCAAGAACGGCACCGACGGCAATCTGAAGATCGCCCTCGACGCCATGCAGGCCGCCCACCACAGCCACAGCTTCATCGGCGTCAACCGCGAGGGGCGGGTTTCCATCGTCCGCACCCTGGGCAATCCCGATGTTCACATCGTACTGCGAGGCGGCAACGGCGGTCCCAACTACCATCCCGAGGACATCGCCGCCACGGAGAAGGTCCTGGCCGAGGCCGGGCAGAACCGGGGTATCATGGTCGACTGCAGTCATGGCAACAGCAACAAGGACCACAACCGCCAGGCGGAGGTGCTCAAATCGGTGATCGAGCAGATCGAAGCCGGCAACCGTTCCATCTGCGGCCTGATGATCGAAAGCAACCTTGAAGCCGGCAACCAGCCGCTCAAGGCAAAACAGGAGCTGGCCTACGGCGTATCGATCACGGACAAATGCATCGACTGGAATACCACCGAGACCCTGTTGCGCGAGACCGCCGAGCGCCTGCGCCGCAAGGGCGGACGCCCGCTCTGATCGCCAGCTCAGTCTTGACCTGAAGGCCGGAAGGGACCACAATTCCTTCCGGCCTTTTTCTATGGCCCCGGCCAGGTCAGGAGGCAGATGTGACCCCGAACGACGAACAGAGCTGCTGTTCCGCATCCGAAAAGACATCCGACTGCTGCGGACCGTCGCAGCTGGTCACCCTTCCCTGCTGTGATTCATCATCCGAAGCGGCAACGGACCGGCGCCGGCCGGGCATGCGCATCTGGCATTTCGTCGCCGGCTGGCTCGACACTCCCGTCGGAGTCGTCCCTCAGGTAGCGACCCACCTGCGCTGGCAGGATCACGGGGGCGCCATCCTCATGCGTTGGGGCATCGGCCGCTTCCGATACGCCATCGCGCCCGGACTCTACGCCGTCGGCAACCCGAACCCGGAGTCGGAAGTCCTGGTCACCGCCAACTACAAGCTCAGCTTCGACCACCTGCGCCGGCACCTGGCCGGCCGCGACCTGTGGATCCTGGTCCTCGACACCAAAGGGATCAACGTCTGGTGCGCCGCCGGCAAGGGGACCTTCGGCACCGATGAACTGGTGCGCCGCATCCGCGCCAGCAGGCTCGAGGAACTGGTTTCGCACCGACGCCTGATCCTGCCCCAGCTCGGCGCTCCCGGCGTCGCCGCCCACAAGGTGAAGGAGCAGACCGGCTTCCGGGTCAGCTACGGCCCCG
>RFIO01000566.1 GCA_003695205.1 Deltaproteobacteria bacterium | reverse complement strand
GGCCAGAACCAGCTGTTCGACCAGCTCGCCGGCCGCCCGGGCCCGATGAAGCAGTCCGCCCCGTCTCAGCCGGTTGAGCACCTCGTCCTGTTCCGCCCAGGTCAGGGCCGTTTGCCGGCGTACCTCGGGCAGCAGCCCGACAGCCGTCGGCACCAGAGCCAGGAACGGCCCCGCCGGAGGAAAGAATCTGCCAACAGGCGACAGCAGCTGCACCAGTGCCCCGGCCTGCTCCCTGCCAGACGTGGTGCGGGCCAGCAGGCCGGCCGCACCGAATGCGAGCAGCATCTGCCAGCAGAGCACAACTCCACGTTCAAGACCGTCCCGTGACAGCCAGGCAATCCCGGCGAGGGTGTGACCGGGGAAAAAGAAAAGGTGCAGCAGAAGCGAGGCCAGCAGCAGCCAGCGCAGCCGCCTGAGCAGGGTCAGCCAGAACCCAGCCCGGCAATGACACCACAGGGCGACTGACGCCAAAAAAACTGACAGGACCAGCAGGACTGCAGGCCGGCTGTCACCGAAGGCAACTGCCATCACACCGATGGCGAACAGGAGTCGAACCTTTGGATTGAATCGGTCTGCCATGGTTGCAGGGCGCCCTCCGTGCCCGGCAACGGCCCGAACACGGAGAGGGCGCCTGATGCGCTCTGTCCGGATGAGGTCAGGACTGCGGTGCCTGGATGCGCTCCACGATGGCGTCACCCATACCGGCTGTGCCCACCCGGATTTCGCCCGGGGCGTCAAGACAGATATCGGCGGTGCGATAGCCTGCCTCCAGCACCTGTTCAACCGCCTTTTCAACCGCGTCGGCCGCCTCGGCCAGGCCGAAGGAATAGCGCAGCATCATGGCGGCGGACAGAATCTGAGCGATGGGGTTGGCAACCCCCTGTCCGGCGATGTCCGGAGCGCTGCCTCCGGAAGGCTCGTACAGCCCGAAGGAACCCTCGGCCAGCGAGGCGCTCGGCAGCATGCCCAGCGAACCGGTCAGCATGGCCGCTTCATCGGAGAGGATATCTCCGAACATGTTGCCGCACAGCATGACATCGAATTGTTTCGGCCAGCGGCACAGCTGCATGGCGGCGTTATCGACGTACATGTGACTCAGTTCGACATCCGGGTAGTCGGCAGCGACCCGCTCGACCACCTCGCGCCACAGGACCGAGGTCGACAGCACGTTGGCCTTGTCGATGGAACAGAGGCGCTTGCCCCTTTTGCGCGCGGCCTCGAAACCGACGCGAGCGATACGCTCGACTTCGAAGTCGCTGTACTTCATGGTGTCAAAGCCGGTCCGCTCCGCCCCCTCCCCTTCAATCCCCTTGGGCTGGGCGAAGTAGATGCCGCCGGTCAGCTCCCGAACCACCAGCAGGTCGAAGCCTCCTTCGACCACCTCGGGCTTGAGCGAGGAGTTGCCGGCCAGGGCCGGAAAGACAATGGCCGGGCGCAGGTTGCAGAACAGACCGAAAATCTTGCGCAGAGGCAACAGGGCGCCGCGCTCGGGCTGCTCGTCGGGCGGCAGGTTTTCCCATTTGGGGCCGCCGACCGAGCCGAACAGGATGGCGTCGGACTGCCGGCAGACGTCCACGGTCGTTTCGGGCAGGGCCTTGCCGACCTGGTCGATGGCACAACCGCCGACCGGAGCCTCGGTACGCTGAAAACGGACGGGAAACGTCTCCTCGACACGGTCGAGGACCTTGAGGGCCTCAGCCATCACCTCCGGCCCGATGCCGTCGCCCGCAAGGACGGCAATCTTGAATTCCTGGGACATCCCTCTCTCCTTGAGTTGGTCGGAGCAAACGCGGATACAACCGCGATAAACCCCGTAACTTGGCGATTTTCAAACGAAAGCCACTATAGGGACCTGCCGGCGGGATGTCAATCTTCTTTGGTCTGGCGGATCAGGACAACAGCTGGTCAGAGTGGGGTCTTTCCAGGTCGCCGCCGCGGCTGCTGAGCAAGCGCATCCGACTCAACGCGGCAACGCGGGATTCGGCGGATTCGAGCAGAGCAAGGCGCTGCTCATCAGGAAGCTGGCGAAACAGTCGGATCAGATCGGCTTCCTCGCGTGACAGAAGATCGGGACAGGTTTCTCTCATGGCAGCCTCCCGGCCGTATGCTGCACGGCACCGTTGATGTCATTGTACCTGCTATCGGCCATTTGTCCGCTCTGCCTCAGAAAAAAAAATCGGCCGCCCTGACGGACGACCGATCCCATGCCATCTCGCACGCCGGGTCAGTAACGGGCATCGGCAAACTCGACCCAGCCACCGGCCTGCACCAGCGCCTTGTCGAACGGGCTGATCTCGAAGCTGAAGGTCCGTTCTGATCCTCCTGCTTTCGCGGTCACGGTCTGGGCGTCGACATCGACCGAAACCTCAACCTCCCCTTCGTCTGCCAACGCGAAGATGGCATCGATATCCGGCCTGGGCAGTTCGATGGCGAGCATACCGCAGTTGAACATGTTCTGGCGGAATATCCGGGCATAGCTTTCAGCAATGATCGTATGCACACCGTTGACTTCGAACACCCAAGGCGCATGTTCGCGGGAGGAGCCGCAGCCGAAATTTTCGCGCGCAACAACAACCCGCGCCTGCTTCACGCTGACGGAAGCCGGGTCAAACCCGTCAAGCTTGAGATCTTCAAGCATGTAGGGCTTGAGGGCCTCCTTGGTGACTTCGGTCAGATACTTGGCCGGGATGATTTCGTCCGTGTTGATATCGGAGCGGTCGAGCAGCAGCGCCGGACCGCCGAAGACTTTCTGGGTCATGCTTTCCTCCTTCTGTCAGGCTGCCGACTCGGCCAGCATCGGCCTGGCATCGGTGATCACGCCGGTTACGGCGCAGGCTGCGGCGGTCGCGGGGCTCATCAGGTGTACCATGCCACCCTTGCCCATACGGCCATTGAAGTTGCGGTTGGTGGTCGCGGCACACACTTCCCCCTCGGCCAGCACACCGTTGCTCATGCCCAGGCAGGCGCCGCAGGTCGGGTTGGTGACACAGAAACCGGCAGCCATGAAGACATCGATAATGCCTTCGGCGAGGGCCTGCTGAAAAATCTGCGGCGTTGCCGGTGAGACGATGCCGCGCACCGAATCGGCAAGCCTGCGCCCCTTGAGGATGCTGGCGGCAACCCGCAGATCCTCGATCCGGCCGTTGGTGCAGCTGCCGATGTAGACCTGGTCGACGCGCTGGCCGGCCATCTCGGTCACGGGCTTGACGCAGTCGGGTTTGTAGCCGTAGGTCACCTGGGGCTCCAGGTTGCTGACGTCAAAGCGCAGCACCTGCTCATAGTCCGCGTCCTCGTCGGCGCACCACTGGCGATAATGCGCCAGGGCCGCTTCACGCGAATCGAATTCATCCTGTATGAAGGGCCAGAGATAGTCGACGGTCACCATGTCGGGCTCGCAGATACCGCAGGTGCCACCGGCTTCGATAGCCATGTTGCACAGAGTCATGCGCGACTCCATACTCATCTCCTCGATGACTTCGCCGTGGAATTCGATCACCCGGTCGGTGGCTCCGTTGACTCCGAGCTGGCCGATGACATAGAGGATGACGTCCTTGGCGTACACGCCATCCGGCAGATTCCCCACCAGGTCGATGCGGATGGTCTTCGGCTCGCGGAAGGCGCAGACCCCCTTGAGGATGCCGACCTCCAGGTCGGTGGTCCCGACACCGGCGGCAAAGGCCCCGAAGGCGCCGTGGGTGCAGGTGTGGCTGTCCCCCATGATCACCGTGAACCCGGGACGGATATAGCCCTTTTCCGGGAAGATGGCGTGGCAGACACCGTTGCGGCCGACGTCGAAAAAGTCGCGGATATCGTGCCGACGGGCCCAGTCGCGCAGGATCTTGGCCTGCAGGGCGGTCTTGCTGTCCTTGGAAGGGGTGACGTGGTCGATGACCGCCTTGATCTTGCCGGGATCAAAAACCCTGTCCTTGCCACGCCATTCCAGGTCGGCAATGGCAACCGGGGTGGTTATTTCATGACAAAGGACCCGGTCAAGGTCGAGGACCTTGGTGCCGGGAAAAGGCTCATCGCGCAGATGAGCCGCAAAGATCTTTTCCGCTACTGTCTGTCCCATCATGTCTCCTTGCTGTTGTCTCGATACAGGACCGGCCGGCGAACTGTCACCGGCCGGTCCTGGCAATCATCTCAGGGTGGATCAGATGGCCACCCTGGTCCTTTCCATGACTGAGGCCATTTTGTTCAGGGCGTTGATATAGGCCTTGGCCGAGGCGACGATGATGTCTTCATCGGCCCCCTGCCCGATCACCTCGCGGCCGTTCTCGCGCAGGCGGACGGTACATTCGCCCTGGGCATCGGTTCCGCCGGTGATGGCACCGACCGAATACTGTTCCAGGGTGGCCTTGCTGCCGGTCAGGTCCCGGATCGCCTTGAAGGCAGCGTCCACGGGACCGGCGCCGATAACCGCGACCTTGCGCACTTCGCCGTCGATTTCCATCTGCACCGTGGCGGTCGGCGCGGCGAAGGAGCCGGAAGAGACATTCATCTGCACCAGCTTGTAGCGTTCGGATACCCGGATGATCTCGTCGGCGACGATGGCATCGAGGTCCTCGTCGAAAATCTCCTTCTTGGCATCGGCCAGGGCCTTGAAGCGGACAAAAGCGCGCTCGACATCTTCCCTGGAGAGCTCATAGCCGAGTTCCTCGAGCCGGGCGACGAAGGCATGCCGGCCGGAGTGCTTGCCGAGGACCAGCTTGTTCTTCGACAGGCCGATCGACTCGGGCGTCATGATCTCGTAGGTCTCCTTGTCCATCATGACGCCATGCTGATGGATGCCAGCCTCGTGGGCAAAGGCGTTGGCCCCGACCACAGCCTTGTTCGGCTGGACGGCTATGCCGGTGATGGTGGAAAGGAGTCGGCTGCTGGCATAAATCTGCTCGGTGACGACATCGGTGCTGTAGGGCATGATGTCGTGCCGGGTGCGCAGAGCCATGACAACCTCTTCGAGGGAGCAGTTGCCGGCCCGCTCGCCGATGCCGTTGATTGTGCACTCTACCTGGCCGGCTCCGGCCCGAAGCGCGGCCAGAGAGTTGGCCACCGCAAGACCGAGATCGTTGTGGCAATGCACGGAAATAATCGCCTTTTCGATATTTTTGACGTTGTCCTTCAGGTACTTGATGATCTCGTAGAACTCGTGCGGGATGGCGTATCCGACGGTGTCCGGAATGTTGACCGTGGTGGCGCCGGCATCGATAACCGCCTCGACCACCTGGGCAAGGAACGGCAGTCGGGTGCGCACCGCGTCTTCACAGGAGAACTCGATGTTGCCGGTGTACTGCCTGGCGTGCTGCACAGCCTTGACGGCCGTTTCAAGTACCTTTTCCGGCGGCATCTGCAGCTTGCGCTCCATATGGATATCGGAGGTGGCGATGAAGGTGTGGATGCGGCCGCGCTCTTCGGCGTACTGCAGAGCTTCCCAGGCCCTGTCGATATCCTTGAAGTTGGCGCGGCACAGCCCTGCGATCTGCGGTGTTTTGATCGTCTGCGCAATCTTTTTTACCGCCTCGAAGTCGCCGTCGGAAGCGATGGGGAAGCCGGCTTCGATGACATCGACATTCAGCCTTTCCAGCTGATGCGCCACACGGAGCTTTTCGTCGATGTTCATACTGGCGCCGGGGCTCTGTTCGCCGTCACGCAGAGTCGTGTCGAAAATGATGATCCGTTTTTTTTCGCTCATGTTTTCCTCCCGAGCCGTCCCGACAAGAAGGAGCGGCTCCATTTTGCGTTGAAGTTATCTGATGCTGCTGTTTCGATCGTCAGGTCGCCCAGGTCACTTTCCAAACGGAACCACCCCCTTTCTCAAGTTGGCCTGACTCTCCGAATGTGAACCAAAAATAAAAAAGCTCCCGCCCCGACACAGGGGCGAGAGCTTGCGCTTCGCGGTACCACCCTGATTCGTCTCTCCGTGGAGAGACCTTCATTGGCCCTTGACGCGGGCTGACGGCGAAAGCTGGGGATCCCTGTCCCTTGACCTTCGCGGCTCCGAGGCGAGTTCAGCCCCTTTCCGTACCGGCTCGCAGCAACCGCCGGCTCTCTGGAACGGCAGGGAGGCCTACTACTCCTCTTCAGCGCCTTTGTTCAACTGTTGAACTGGCATTAAACAGGCTCGCTTGCGGCCTGTCAAGGATTTCGTTTCAGTCGTCCTCGTAGCTGGCGCCGTTTTCCTCGTTCACCTCGGCAACCACCTGGTCCGACGATTCCTCCTTCGGCTCCCCTTTCCCGGCGCCGAACAGCAACCCCAGCGGCCCCGATGCGACGTAAACGAGGCCAAGGCTGAAGAGCATGACTTCCGGGCGGGCAATAACGACGATCACCAGGAAGATCACCAGAACCAGGGCTCCAAAGGGCTGTCGCTTGACCAGCTCGGGATCCTTGAAGGAATAGTAACGGATGCTACTGACCATGAGAAAGGCCAGCCCGTAGATCAGCAGCAGAACGGAGACCTTTTTGATCGTCCCGGTGCCGCCAAGGTAGTAGAAGAGCAGCACGCAGGAGGCGACCATGCCGGCCGCCGCCGGTATCGGCAGGCCGAGAAACCGCTTTGATTCGACCGTATTGATCTGAACATTGAACCGGGCCAGGCGCAGGGCGCCGCAGACCACGTAGAGAAATGCCGCAAGCCAGCCAAGCTTGCCGAAGGGGCGCAGAGCCCACATGTACATCAGCACCCCGGGAGCGACACCGAAGGCAACCAGGTCGGCCAGGGAATCGTATTCGACCCCGAAGCGGCTGGTGGTGTTGGTCATGCGCGCCACCCGACCATCGAGACCGTCGAAGACGGTGGCGATGAGAATGAACCAGGCGGCGACGTCGTAGTTGCCGTGGATGGTGGATATGATGCTGTAAAATCCGGCAAACAGGCCGCCCGTGGTGAACAGGTTGGGCAGCAGGTAGACCCCCCGCCGCAGTCCCGGCCTGCCGCCGGAGTGGAGTTCCGTGTTCATTGCCAGTGCCCCAGGATGGTTTCGCCGGCCACGGTGGTCTGTCCCAGGCTGACCCTGGGGGAGAAATCGACCGGCAGGTAAACATCGACCCGGCTGCCGAACCGGATCAGGCCGTAGCGTTCTCCAGTCGACAGGCTGTCGCCGATCTCGGGATAGCAGACGATACGGCGAGCGATCAGGCCGGCGACCTGGACGCAGGCAAGCTTCCGGTCCTGACCGGCTTCGATCAGCAGGCCGAGTTGCTCATTCTTCTCGCTGGCCTTGTCCAGGGCGGCATTGAGAAACGCGCCCTTTTTGTAGTAGCTGTCGATGACGGTTCCGGCACAGGGGAACCGGTTGACGTGGACATTGAAGACCGACATGAAAATGCTGATCTTCAGGGCCGGTCCTTCCAGCATTGGAGCTTCTTCCACACGATCGAGAAAGACGATGCGGCCGTCGGCCGGAGCGACCACGCAGGATTCGCCCTGGGGCACCGACCGCTCGGGATTGCGGAAGAAATAGATGATGAACAGGGTCAGGGCCAGCAGAACCAGGGTCGCCAGGGTCCAGCCGATCAGGGCAAAGACCAGGGTAACGAAGGCGGCCAGGATGATGAAGGGGTATCCCTCGCTGGCTATGGGATGACTGCGATCGTGCACGGACATCCTTCCGGAAAAAATCTCCGGCCGGGCAGCGTGGCGCCCGGCCGGATCGGTTTCAGTTCTTGCTCTTGTCGACGATCTTCTGAATCCAGGGCATCATGCTGCGCAGCTTCTCACCGACCTGCTCGATCGGATGCGCTGCATTCAGGCGGCGCCGGGCGGTCATTTCGGGGTAGCCGGTCTGGCCTTCGAGAATGAACTTCCTGGCATATTCACCGTTCTGGATGTTGGTCAGGCACTCGCGCATGGCCTGGCGCGACGCTTCGTTGATCACCTTCGGCCCGGTGACATATTCACCGTATTCGGCGTTGTTGGAAATCGAATAGTTCATGTTGGCGATGCCGCCCTCGTAGATCAGGTCGACGATCAGCTTCATCTCGTGCAGGCATTCGAAGTAGGCCATCTCCGGTGCGTAACCCGCTTCGACCAGGGTCTCGAAACCGGCCTTGATCAGCTCGACGACGCCACCGCAAAGCACCGCCTGCTCGCCGAACAGGTCGGTCTCGGTCTCGTCCTTGAAGGTTGTCTCGATAATACCGGTGCGGCCACCGCCGATGGCGCTGGCGTAGGAGAGCGCCACGTTCTTGGCCTTGCCGGATGCGTCCTGGAAGACGGCGATCAGGTCGGGGATTCCGCCGCCCTTGACGAATTCGGTGCGCACGGTGTGCCCCGGAGCCTTGGGAGCGATCATGATGACATCGAGATCGGCCCTGGGAACGATCTGGTTGTAATGGATGGCAAAACCGTGGGCGAACGCCAGGGTCGCACCCTGCTTCAGGTTGGGTTCGATTTCCTCGCGGTAGAGCTGCGCCTGGAACTCATCCGGGGTCAGAATCATCACCAGGTCGGCATCGGCCACCGCCTCGGCCACCGGGCGCACGCTCAAGCCGGCATTCTCGGCCTTGGCGGCCGACCCGGACCCGGGGCGCAGTGCGACAGTCACATCGACGCCGGAGTCCTTGAGGTTGTTGGCGTGGGCGTGGCCCTGGGACCCGTATCCCACAATGGTGACTTTCATGCCGCGGATGACGGACAGATCGGCATCCTTGTCGTAATAGACCTTCATAAACTTGTCTCCCTTGCTCTCCTGAATTGCGTATGCGACCGGCGTCTTATAGCACAGCCTGCGGCTGTCGACCAGTCCCTTTCATGCCGTTCATTCGGCCTGTTTCCACCCCTTGGAACCGCGCCCGAGGACGACGGGTCCGGTGCGCACCAGTTCCTTGATTCCGATCGGCCGCAGCAGCTCGACGATGGCGTCGATCTTGGCGGGGGCGCCGGTCACCTCGAGGGTATAGGATCGCGGGGTGACGTCAACCACCTTGCTGCGGAAAATGTCGGCGATTCGCAGAACCTCGGCACGCACCGACTCATCGGCGTTGACCTTGACCATGGCCAGTTCGCGCTCGACATAGTCCTCGCCGGTAAAGTCGATCACCTTGACGGTGTCGATCAGCTTGTTGAGCTGCTTGTTGATCTGCTCGAGAATCCGGTCGTCGCCGCGGGTGACGATGGTCATGCGCGACAGACTCGAATCGAGCGTCGGCGCGACCGAAAGGCTCTCGATATTGAACCCGCGGCCGGAAAAGAGGCCGGCAACCCGCGCCAGCACCCCGAACTCGTTTTCAACCAGAACGGATATGGTGTGTTTCATCGCTCAATCCTCCTTGAATTCCAGCCGCCGGCGTCAGGACGCCAGCACCATCTCGTGAATGCTGCGGCCGGCCGGCACCATCGGCAGGACATTCTCCTCCCGGGAAACCTTGAATTCCATGATCACCGGACCGGGCGTTTCGAGCGCCTTGCGGATCACCTCCTCGACCTGGTCGACCCGGTCGGTGGAGATCCCCGTGGCACCATAGGCCTCGGCCAGCTTGACAAAATCGATGGGAACCTCGAGCGGCGTCTGGCTGTAATTGCGCTCAAAGAAGAGCTGCTGCCACTGACGCACCATGCCGAGGTAGTTGTTGTTGAGGATGACAATCTTGACCGGCAGCTTGTACTGCACGAGGGTGGCCAGTTCCTGCGAGTTCATCTGGAAGGAACCGTCGCCGGAAATATCGACCACCTGACGTTCGGGAAAGGCCATCTGCGCCCCGAGAGCCGCCGGCAGGCCGTATCCCATGGTGCCCAGACCGCCGGACGAAAGGAAAGTCCGGGGCTGCTTGAAGCGGAAAAACTGGGCCGTCCACATCTGGTGCTGACCCACTTCAGTTGTGATGATGGCGTCCTCATTGAGCATCTCGCTCAGTTTTTCGATGACGAACTGGGGCTTGATTTCGCTGTCTGAAGGAGTATAGGTCAGAGGGTGCTTCTCCTTCCATCCGGCGATTTCCTCAAGCCATTCGGCTGTCCGTTCCTTCAGGGCGGCAACCGAGTCTCCCTCCTCGTGCAGTTTGCGCACCACGGCAGACAGCACCTGCTTCAGGTCGCCGACGATGGGCAAATCGACGCGAACATTCTTCTTGATCGAAGTCGGATCGATATCGACGTGAATGATCTTGGCGTGAGGGGCAAAGGTATCGATCTTGCCGGTTACGCGATCATCAAACCGGGCCCCGACGGCGATCAGCAGGTCGGTATTGGTCACCGCCATGTTGGCGTAATAGGTGCCGTGCATGCCGAGCATGCCGAGGGACAGGTCATGATTGCCCGGGAAGGACGACATGCCCATCAGGGTGGTGGTCACCGGCATGTTGAGCATTTCGGCCAGATCGAGCAGCTCGGGATTGCAGTCGGACAGGGTGGCGCCACCGCCGACGTAGATGACCGGCTTGCGCGCACCGAGAATCATTTTGGCCGCCTTGGCTATCTGGCGCGGATTGCCGGTGTAGGTCGGCTTGTAGCCGCGCAGTTCGACCTTGTCCGGGTACTCGAACTTGCAGCTTGCCACCTGAACGTCCTTGGGCAGATCGATCAGGACCGGCCCGGGTCGGCCGGTGCGGGCGATGTAGAAGGCCTGCTTGACGATGCGCGCCAGGTCGCGGATATCCTTGACCAGGTAGTTGTGCTTGGTGACCGGCCGGGTGATGCCGACCATGTCGGCCTCCTGAAAAGCGTCGTTGCCGATCAGCGGCGTCGGCACCTGCCCGGTGATGATCACCATCGGAATCGAATCCATATAGGCCGTGGCGATACCGGTCACGGTATTGGTGGCACCGGGACCGCTGGTGGCAATGGCGACACCGACCTTCCCGGTACTGCGGGCATAGCCGTCCGCGGCATGGACTGCGGCCTGCTCATGCCGGGTCAGCACATGGGTGATGGACGGGTAATCGGGCAGATCATCGTAGATGTTGATAACCGCCCCGCCCGGGTAGCCGAAAACGGTATCCACGCCTTCGAGCTGCAGGCATTCCAGCAGAATCTGAGAACCAGTCTTCTTCACGCGAAACCTCCTCCCCTTGTAGCAGCAGTCCGGTTTCATCCGGACCGGATATCAGCGCCGATCCCCTTCGGCGCCGTTATTCACAAATGGCTCCGGTGTGGGCTGAAGTGACAACCTTGGCGTAGCGCGCCAGCCAACCGGTGCGAATCTTGGGTTCGGGAGCCTGCCAGGCGTCACGCCGACGTGCCAGCTCGTCCGCGTCGACCAGCAGCTCCAGGGCCCGGTTCGGGATGTCGAGCCGGATACGGTCGCCGTCAGCCACCAGGGCGATGGGACCACCCTCGGCAGCCTCGGGCGAGATGTGGCCGATACAGGGGCCACGCGTGCCGCCGGAAAAGCGTCCGTCGGTAATCAGCGCAACAGAATCCCCCAGCCCCAGGCCCATCAGGGTGGCCGTAGGAGCCAGCATCTCGCGCATGCCGGGACCGCCGCGCGGCCCCTCGTAACGGATCACCACCACGTCACCGGCCTTGACCCGTCCCCCCATCAGCGCTTCCATGGCCGCCTCTTCCGAGTCGAAACAACGGGCGGTCCCCTCGAAAACCATCATCTGTTCTGAAACTCCGGACTGTTTGACCACGGCCCCCCTGGGAGCGAGATTGCCCTGCAGGATGGCGATTCCGCCTTCCGGCCGCACCGGATCGGACACAGGGTGGATGACCTCTTCGTCCACCTCGGCCATGCTGTCGGCAATCTGGCGCACCCCGGCGCCGAACAGGGTCAGATTATCGAGGATCAGTTCGCCCAGCTGTTTCATCACTCCGGGGACACCGCCGGCGGCGTCGAGATCCTCCATGAAATGTTTGCCTCCAGGGTTCATTGATGCCAGTTGCGGGGTCGTACGGCTGAGCTGGTCGAACAGCTCGAGGGGTAGTTCGACTCCGGCTTCACGGGCGATGGCGAGCAGGTGCAGCACCGTGTTGGAGGAACCGCCGAGTGCCAGATCGACGCGAATGGCGTTCTCGAAAGCGGCCCGGGTCATGATCGAGCGCGGGGTGACATTGTCACGCACCAGATCGACGATCCTTTCACCGGAGGCAAAGGCGATGCGCCGCTTGAGCGAGGAAACCGCAGCGGCGGTGCCGCAACGCGGCAGGCTCATGCCCATGGTTTCGGTCAGGACCGCCATGGTGTTGGCGGTAAACAGCCCCTGGCAGGAACCGGCTGTCGGACAGGCGTGATCCTCGCATACCTTGAGCTGCGCGTCGTCGATCACGCCGGCCTTGTACTGCCCCATGGCCTCGAAGGTGTCGGTGACAAAGGAATAGCGCTTGCCCTCGCGGCCGGAACCGGTCAGGGACGGCCCAGCCGTGACGACGATAGCAGGAATGTCGAGACGGGCGGCCGCCATGAGCATGCCGGGCGTGATCTTGTCGCAGTTGGTGAGCAGCACCAGACCATCGAGGCGGTGCGCCTCGGCGATCGATTCCACCATGTCGGCAATCAGTTCGCGGGTCGGCAGCGAGTAGTGCATCCCCTTGTGCCCCATGGCGATGCCGTCACAGACACCGGGGATGCCGAAGATGAAACTGTAGCCACCACCTGAATGAACTCCCTTCTCGATGAAGCGCTCCAGATCCCGCATGCCGGTATGACCCGGAATCAGGTCGGTAAAGGAAGAGGCTATGCCGATGAAGGGGCGGTCCATCTGGCCGTCGGATACACCGGTGCTCTTGAGCAGGGCCCGGTGGGGCGTACGTTCAAATCCCTGGGTAATTGCGTCACTGCGTTTGCTGGTCATCTTCGCTGGCTCTCCGGCTGCCTCATCGATGTTCGGCAGCGTCAAACAGGGTTTTAACCAAAAAAAATCGGCTCATAAAAGCAAAGGGCTTAAGCCTTCTGGCTTAAACCCTTTGCCGGCATCCTATCCGATTGCGGTCAGGAACGGTAGTTTCGCAGGATGGCTTCCATCTCATCCTTGCCGGCAAGTTTGAGTTTCTGTACCTTCTTCCGTTCCATCTCTTCGTCTGCGCTCAGGTACGATTTCTGGTCCAGTTCGGCGAGTTGTTTTTCCAGCAACAGATGTTCTTCGTAAAGCATCCTGAAACGGGGATTTTCACTACAGAGCTTTTCGACCAGAACTTCGTCGCTCACCGGCATGGGCCACCTCCTGATGGTTGGGGTTGAAGGGACAGCTTCAAAATAGCGGAGCAAATTGGGTATGTCAACCGTCAATCCCGGCGGAAACCTCCATGTTTCGGGCACGTTCCGCCTCGGAGGCTCGCAGGTAGCGAGGCACGAGGGAAGCGGCATCAACGGTCCTTTTTTCCTGCAGTCGGACGGCAACCAGCTCTGCCGCCAGGGCCGCGCGCGGGCAGGCAAGATGTCGCGGGGCCAGCAGGCAGCCGGCACTCAGCAGGGTCTCGAACCGCTCCCGGTAGGCAAAGGCACCCTCCCCGACCAGGAGGCTGGGCGGCTCCAGGCGCGCGGCCAGCTCTTCGGGCGGCAAAACGGCTTCTTCGGTAATGGCGGCCGGGATACCGTCCGTCAGGTCAAACAGGCCGCAATAGACTTCATGCTTGCGGGCATCGAGCAGGGCACAGACTGGCTCCGCCGCGTAGGGCAGTCCGCAGGCCAGAAGTTCCAGCGATGACAGGGGGACCACCGGCAGGCCGGCCGCCATGGCCAGCCCCTTGACAGTGGCCAGACCGACCCGCAGGCCGGTGAAGGAACCGGGTCCGATCACTCCGGCAATGGCGTCGAGCTGGTCAGGACGCAGCCCGGCCTGATCAAGCAGCTCATCGATGGCCTGCAGAAGCCATTCGGTGTGGGTGCCCGGCAGACGGCGCAGGTACTCGGCCAGCACCTGCCCGTCCTCGCACAGGGCCAGGCTGCCGGCCGGGGTGGAGGAGTCAATAATCAGATAACGGCCGGACACATCAGCCTCCGAACATGCCGAACAACTGGTCGAACCATTTCATGCGGGTGATATCGTTGTAGAAGGCGAGCACCATGAGCATGATGAGCAGGATCAGGCCGACCTGCTGGGCCATTTCGCGAGCCCGCATCGACAGCGGCTTGCGGAACACGAACTCGCAGGCATAGAAGAACAGGTGTCCGCCGTCGAGGATGGGAATGGGCAGCAGGTTGAGGATGCCGAGTTGAATGCTCAAAAAGGCGAGCATGGTCAGAACGGTTGTCACCCCGGTCTGGGCCGCCTGGCCGGCCATCTGGAAGACCATGATCGGCCCGCCGATATTCTGCGACGAGACCTGACCGCTGAACAGTTTCTGGATGAAGACCAGGGTCAGACCGATGATGTCAACCGCCTGCCGGGCTCCGGCACGCACAGCTTCGCCGGGACCGTAGCGCTTGAATACGGTTTCGACCTTGGGCTCGATACCGATCAGGTAGCGATCCTGGTCGGGCTGCTTTTCCGGAGTCAGGGTCAGGACCAGGCGTTCGCCGCCTCGGTCGATGACGATTTCCGCCGGTTTGCCACCGGCCTGCTGAACCAGTCCGGTCAGGTCGTACCAGGAGGTGACCGGCTGCCCACCGATTGCGAGAATCCGGTCACCGGGCTGCAATCCGGCCCTTTCACCGGGCAATCCCTTCATCACGCCGCCGACCAGGGCAGCCCGCACCGGGAAAACACCGAGATTGCGCAGCTGCAAATCCTCGACGTTGGCAACGGCGGCGTCAAGTTCGACCAGACGGTTTTCTCCCTGGCGCTCAACGACAACCTCGATTTGCTGCCCCGCCGAACCTATCAGCGCCTGGTTGGCCTCGGTCCAGGTCGATACCTTCTGCCCATCGACGGACAGAATGCAGTCCCCCTGGCGCAAACCGGCACGATGGGCCGGGCTCTGTTCGTAGACGTAGCCGGCACAGGGAGGCTGGTCGAGGAAGGCAGGCAGGTTGATGCCAATCAGGTAGGCGAGCGGCAGGACAAGGAACGGCAGCAGCAGATTCATCAGGGGGCCGGCGGCCACAATGGCGGTCCTGCGGGCCAGCGATTTGCGCGCGAAGGACCTCTCCTCATCTTCAGGGGGGATCTCCTCGTCGCCCCCCTGCCCTTCCCCGAGCATCTGCACATAACCACCAAGGGGGATCAGACTGATCTGGTACTCGGTTTCGCGCCTGGTCACCGAGACCAGGCGCGGACCAAAACCTAGGGAAAACTTGAGCACCTTGACACCGCTCAGTTTGGCAATGCAGAAATGCCCGAACTCATGGACGAAGATGAGGATGCCGAGCATGATAATGCCGGAGACAAGGTAGATCACGACGGGTCGACTCCCTTTTTGCGCATTATCTCGCGGGCTTCGGCGCGCCCCCAGAGATCGGCCTCGAGGGCCTGGTCAATGCTGTCACAGCAACCCGGTTGATGCAGGTCGAGCACAGCGGAAATCAGCTCGGGGATATCCATGAAGCCGATACGGCGATCGAGAAAGGCTTCGACGGCCACTTCGTTGGCGGCGTTAAGCACGGCCGGTGCGGTACCACCGCGCCGCAGCGCCCTGTAGGCAAGTTCCAGGCAGGGGAAACGTTCGGGGTCGGGCTCCTCGAAGGTGAGCTGCCCAAGGCCGCAAAGATCAAGAGGCGGCATCGGCAATTCAAGCCGCTCGGGGTAGGCCATGGCGTAGGCGATGGGAGCCTTCATGTCGGGAACGCCCATCTGGGCAATCACCGAACCGTCGAGATATTCCACCATCGAGTGAACGATGCTCTGCGGGTGGATGTGCACGGTAATCTGGTCGGCCGGCAGGTCAAACAGCCAGCTGGCCTCGATGACTTCAAGGCCCTTGTTCATCATCGTGGCTGAATCGATGGTGATCTTGGGCCCCATCGACCAGTTCGGGTGGTCAAGGGCCTTCTCCAGGGTAACATCTCGAAGTTTGTCGACGGGCATCCGGCGGAAGGGGCCACCGGAAGCGGTCAGGATAAGACGCCTGACCGCGTTGCCCTGGCGCCCCTGAAGGGCCTGAAAAATTGCCGAGTGTTCGCTGTCAACCGGGTAGAGATTGACACCATGACGTCGGACGGCGCCCATAACCGCGGCCCCGGCGGCAACCAGGGTCTCCTTGTTGGCAAGGGCGATATCCTTGCCCGCCTCGATGGCGCGCATGGTTGGCAGAAGTCCGGCCGAGCCGACAATCGCCGACACAACCAGGTCGACCTCTGGCTCGGTGGCGCAGGCGATCAGCCCCTCGAGGCCGCAGCTGATTTCGGGTCGGTCATCCCCCAGCAGACCGGCCAGCCTTTCGGCGTCTTCATCGCCCAGTACCGCCACCCGAACCGGTCGGTAACGACGCACCTGCTCGGCAAGCCGCTCCAGGTTGCGCCCGGCGGTCAGACTGACGACCCGAAACCGGTCAGGAAACAGATCGACGATCTCCAGGGTCGAGCAGCCGATCGATCCTGTTGCGCCCAGTACCGCAAGGCCGCGACTCATGGGCCGACCTCCAGCAGACGCGCGAAAAGATACAGGCCGTAGGCAACCGGGAAGGCGAACAGCAGGCTGTCGAGACGGTCGAGCAGCCCTCCGTGACCAGGGATAATGGTGCCGGAATCCTTGACTCCGAAACTGCGCTTGAGCATCGATTCAAACAGGTCGCCGACCTGCCCGACGGCACTCAGCACAAGGGCCACCGGCAACACAAACCAGACGGGCAGAGGGAAAAAGGTGATGGCGGCAACCAGGCCGCCTGCCGCGCCACCGGCCAGCCCGCCCAGCGCCCCTTCGACACTCTTGTTGGGGCTGACTCGGGTATAAAGAGGTCGGCGACCGAGCTGGCGCCCGACGAACAGGGCGAAAGTATCAGTCATCATAACCGTAAGCAGAACGAAAAAGACCCACAGCCGCCCGCCGGGGCTGGCAAACAGGAGAACCAGCATGGCCAGCGGGACTGACAGGTACAGAACACCTGTCAGCGCCAGGCCGCAGTCAGCCGCAGCCCGGGTCAGGTCATCACACCTGAAAAGGCAGAGAGTAAAAAGAAGGAGCAGGCCCAGAGCGAGAAAGGTCCACGCCGGCGCCCCGTAACCGAGTCCGACAAGAATCAGGCATCCGGTCCCGAGCCCGACGGCTGTCAGGTCGACAACCCGGTCGCGATTGGATTGGGCCATACGCTGATATTCGAACTGGGCAACCAGCTGAACAACCGTCATCACCCCGAGAAAGAGCCAGGGGCCGGAATAAAGAAGAAAAAGAACCAGGAGTGGCAGGGCAACAGCCCCTGTCAGGATGCGCTGTTTAATCGTTCACTCTCCTGTCGGCGGTCATTCCGTTACGCACCTGGTCATCGGTCAGGCCGAATCGACGTTCACGCTGGCTAAACTCATTCAGGCAGCGGTGCAATTCACCACGGTCGAAATCGGGCCAGAGAACGGGGGTGAAGACCATTTCGGCGTAGGCGAGCTGCCAGAGCAGAAAATTGCTGACCCTCATTTCACCGCTGGTGCGAATCAGCAGATCAGGATCAGGCATATCCCGGGTGTCGAGCAGGTTGTCGACCAGATCCTCCGTCACCTCGCCGGGGGCCAGCATCCCAGCCTGAACCAGCCCGGCCATCCGTCTCATGGCACGTACAAGCTCGTTGCGCGCACCGTAGGAGAGGGCTAGGGTCAGCACCATGTCCCGGTTGTCGCTGGTCTTTTCGACGGTTTCCTCGAGCATCATCCGTACATTTTTCGGAAGCCGGTCCAGTTCCCCAATCACCCTCAGGCTGATGCGATTTTTCAGCATCAGTTCCAGCTCGGACTTCAGGTAACTGGCGAGCAGGTCCATCAGGCCCGAAACCTCGTCATCTGGACGGCCCCAGTTCTCCGAACTGAAGGCGTACAGGGTCAGGAAACGCACCCCGAGGCGGTGGCATTCCTGTACGACATCCCGCACCACCCGAACTCCCCGGCGGTGGCCGGCAATGCGCGGCAGATTCCGCTGGCGTGCCCAGCGGCCGTTGCCGTCCATAATGATGGCGAGATGGGTTGGTACGTGCATGAATTCGAAACCGTCTTCGAGATCGTGGACCGGGTCTGAAATTAACACGAAAGGCGCTTCCGGACAACCGCCGGAAGCGCCTTTCATCATTCGCTTTTTTCGCGTGACCGTGCCGGATCAGCCTTCGGAGATGGCGGAAACCGGACAGGCGTCAACGCAGCTGCCGCAATCGGTACACTCTTCGGTGATCACGTACTTCGGATCGCCTTCCTCGATTGCGCCAACCGGGCAGGTATCAGCACAGGCACCACAGGCGATACACTCATCAGAAATGACATGCATGGTTCGTTCTCCTTTTGGTTTGGGTTGCACCAGAGGTCAGATTTCCATGACCTCTTTCTCCTTGGTCTCGAGAATCTCGTCAACCTTCTTGACAAAGCTGTCGGTCAGGTCCTGAATATCCTTTTCGCCCCGCTTCTGATCATCCTCGGTGATTTCCTTGTCCTTCAGAAGCTTCTTGAGGGCGTCGTTGGCATCCCGGCGGGCATTGCGCACGGCGATCTTGCAGTCCTCGCCCATGCGTTTGACCACCTTGACCATCTCCTTGCGTCGTTCCTCGGTCAGGGCGGGGATGGCGATACGGACAATCTGGCCGTCGGAACTGGGGTTCAACCCGAGGTCGGCTTTCATGATCGCCTTCTCGATTTCCGGGATCAGGTTCTTCTCCCACGGCTGGATAGTGATCAGCCTCGGCTCGGGCACCGCAAGGGTGCCAACCTGGTTCAGGGGCGTGGGTGTGCCGTAGTAGTCAACCCGAACGTCATCAAGCAGAGAGAGGGAAGCACGACCGGTGCGGACCTTGCCAAGATCGCGCTTGAGCGCGTCGATGGCCTTCTCCATGCCGGCAGCCGCATTCTTCCTGACCTCGTCAAGCATGCTTTCAGTCTCCTTTGACAATGGTCCCGATATCATCGCCGAGCACGACACGACGGATGTTGCCACGCTCGGTCAAGTCAAATACCACAATCGGCAGCCTGTTGTCCATGCACAGGGATGTGGCGGTGGCATCCATGACCTGGAGCCCCTTCTCAAGGACATCGAGGTAAGTGAGGCTGCTGTACTTGACCGCCTCCGGATCCTTGTTCGGATCGGCTGTGTACACGCCGTCAACCTTGGTCGCCTTGAGGATGACCTCGGCGCCGATCTCCATGGCACGCAGGCTGGCGGCGGTGTCGGTGGTGAAGTAGGGGTTGCCGGTTCCCGCGGCGAAGATGACCACCCGGCCCTTTTCCAGGTGGCGCATGGCACGCCGGCGGATGTACGGCTCCGCAACCTCCTGCATCTCGATGGCCGACTGCACCCGGGTCACGACCCCGAGTTTTTCCAGCGCATCCTGCATGGCCAGGCTGTTCATGACCGTGGCCAGCATCCCCATGTAGTCGGCGCTGGCCCGGTCCATGCCCCTGGATGAAGCCGCCAGCCCCCGGAATATATTGCCGCCGCCTATGACAAGAGCGACTTCGACACCCAGAGCCACCACCTCGCGCACTTCCTGGGCGATGGTCTGGATGACATCGGGATCAATGCCGTACCCCTGCTCGCCGGCGAGGGCCTCGCCACTGAGTTTGAGCAGTATCCGGCGGTATCTGGGCTGGTCGGCCATCCTTCCCCCCGTTGAAAATGTTTACTTGGTCAGCTGGGCGACTTCGGCGGCGAAATCGTCTTCCTTCTTTTCGATCCCCTCGCCAAGCTGGTAGCGGACGTACCGGCTCAGGCTGATTTCGCTGCCAAGTTCACTGGCCAGGTTCTCGACCACCTTGCCGACCTTGAGATCGGTATCGATGACGAACTGCTGTTCGAGCAGACAGACCTCGCCATAGTACTTGTTGAGCTGACCGACAATGATCTTCTCGACGATATTTTCCGGCTTGCCGCTTTCAATGGCCTTGGTGCGCATGATGTCCTTTTCGCGCTCGACAACTTCGGCGGGGACATCCTCACGACGCAGGTACTGCGGATTGGCCGCGGCCACGTGCATGGCGATCTGGCGGGCCACCTCCTGCATGCGCTCGGCATCACCACTGCCGGTCAGCTCAACCAGCACGCCGATCTTGCCGCCGGCGTGAATGTAGGAAGCAACCACACCCTGGGCAGGTTCAAAACACTCGAAGCGACGGATGTTCATGTTCTCGCCGATGGTGGCGATCTGATGGGTCAGCTCCTCGCCGACGGTGCGGCCGGTACCGGGGAAGGCGGCCTCCTTCAGGGCATCCACCGACTCGGGACGGGCGTCCAGAACCGCCTGGGCCACGCCTTTGGCGAAGGCCTGGAAGTTCTCGTTTTTGGCAACGAAGTCGGTTTCGGCATTGATTTCGGCGACAACACCGACCTTGCCGTCGCCGGCGGCAACGATGCTGCCTTCAGCCGCGACACGACCGGCCTTCTTGGCGGCGGCGGACAGGCCCTTCTTGCGCAGGTAATCAATTGCCTCTTCCATGTTGCCGTCGGTTTCGTTCAAAGCTTTCTTGCAATCCATCATGCCGGCGCCGGTCTTGGCGCGCAGTTCAGCGACCATTTTTGCGGTAATAGCTGCCATATCGACCTCCCGGCCCCATCTTTCCGGGGCCTGCAAGTTGAAATTGGTGTGATCCGGACCACAGGTCCGGAAAAAAGGCGGCCGGGTTGACCCGACCGCCCTGTTCCTGAATTCGGTTTGCCTCAGCCTTCCTGGGCGGTCTCGGCCGGAGCGGAGGCAGGCTTCTCGACGATTTCCGGTCCATCCTGGGCCGGCTCCGCTGCAGCCGTAGCCGGAGCTTCGGCCTCTTCACCCTCGGCTTCGGTCTGCAGCTGGCTTTCGCGCAGCTGGGCGCCTTCAAGACAGGCATCAGCCATCTTGGAAGTAAACAGGCGAATGGCGCGGATGGCGTCATCGTTGCCGGGGATGATGTAGTCGACCTCATCCGGGTCACAGTTGGTATCGACCACTGCGACCACCGGAATTTTGAGCTTGCGCGCTTCCTTGACGGCAATCTGCTCCTTCTTCGGATCGATGACGAAGACGGCGCCCGGCAGCTTGGTCATCCCCTTGATGCCGCCGAGGTTGCGCTCGAGCTTTTCCTGCTCGCGCTTGAGCTGGAGGACTTCCTTCTTGGTCAGCAGCTCGAAGGTACCATCCTCGGCCATGGCCTCGATCTTCTTCAGACGCTCGATGCTGGCCTTGATGGTGGCGTAGTTGGTCAGCATGCCGCCGAGCCAGCGATGATTGACGAAGAACTGGTCGGCGCGCGACGCCTCTTCGACGATGGCGTCCTGAGCCTGCTTCTTGGTTCCGACAAACAGCACCTTCTGACCGCCGGCGACAGTATCGCGAACGAAGGCATAGGCCGTCTTGAAGTAACGGACGGTCTTCTGCAGGTCGATGATGTAGATGCCATTGCGGGCCCCGAAAATGTAGGGTTTCATCTTCGGGTTCCAGCGACGGGTCTGGTGACCGAAATGGACCCCGGCCTCCAGCAGCTGCTTCATGGTAATCTGGGACATGCTTTCTTTCTCCTTCTGTTGGTTTTTTCCTCCGCCAGCCTCAGCTCCGAAGCGGCTCCCCGTCCCGCGGAAGACCCCCGATCCGGATCGGATGGCGTGTGAAGTGTGCAACGCGTTTCTATATCACGCGCCCCGGGGGCAGGCAAGGGAAAAAATCGCTTTCATTTGCAAGTTCCCGGCCCGTGTACTAAGATGCCCCGGCTATGCTCCTGTCTCGCATCGACCGCTATATTTTCAGGGAGATTGCCGTCCCCACCCTGCTGTCCCTCGGCATCTTCTCCTTCGTGCTGGTTGCCGGCCGGACCCTGAAGCTGGCCGACCTGGTCATCAGCAAGGGCGTCCCCCTCAAAGAGGTGGTCGGACTGCTCGCGAGTCTGTTTCCGTCCTTTTTCTCCATCACCATCCCGCTGTCGGTACTGCTCGGAACCCTGCTCGCCTTCGCCCGACTGTCTTCCGATGCCGAAATCATCGCTCTCAAGGCGGCCGGCATCAGCCTCGGCCGAATGCTGAAACCGACCCTGCTGATCGCCCTGCTGGCCACCGCCGCCACCGCCTGGTGCGTACTCGACCTCTCCCCCCGGGCCAACCACGACTTTCGGGAACGCCTCTACCGACTGGCCAGCGAACAGGCCCACGTCGCCCTGGCGCCGCGGGTCTTCTATACCGACATCCCCGGCCTGACCATCTACGCAAACCGGATGCACGAGCGAACCGGGGACATGGAGGGAGTGCTGATCGCCGACCTGCGCAATCCAAAGCACCCGGCCACCATCTTTGCCAACCGCGGCAGGCTGATTTCCAACGACGACGACCAGGCCATTTCCCTGGCCCTCTCCCATGGCCAGATTCATGCCCGCAGCGACGAGAAGGCAAGCTACCAGGTGGTCGGCTTCGCCAATTACCGCGTCAACATGCAGATGGACGACGGGAGCCCATCCGGCCAGCGCAACCTGAAAATGAAGGAAATCCCGCTCAATGAGCTGTTCTCGCGCATCCCTGGAGACACGGACCAGGCCCGAAGAGCCCTGGCCGAAATCCACGGCCGTTTCAGCCTGATCCCGACACCATTGCTGCTCGCCCTGCTCGCCCTGCCGCTTGGCATCCAGTCCAACCGCTCCGGTCGGGGTGGCGGCTTCACCGCCTGCCTGGTGGTCTTTCTCGGCTACTACATGCTGGTCTCCCTGGCCGGCACCCTGGTCCTCGACTCCGGCTGGCCGGTCGCCCCCACCATGTGGGCACCACCGGCAACCCTGCTCGCCTGCGGCCTGGTGCTGTTCCGGCGCGCCAGCCGTGAACAGGAACTGGCCGTCCTCGTCTTTCTGCAGCGCCGACTTGCCGGCATCTGGAAACCCCATCAGCAGGACGGATAGATGCGCATCCTCGACCGTTACCTGCACCGCATCTTCTGGCGCATGTTCACCCTGACCGCGGGGGCCTTCACGGGCATCTACCTGCTCATTGAATTCTTCGAGCGGGTCGACGACTTCCTCGAGCACAAGGCCGTGGCCGCCCAGTACCTGCGGTATTTCGGCTGGAAATTGCCGGTGATCCTGGTTGACATCGCGCCGCTGGCTATCCTGCTGTCGGTCTTTCTCACCCTCGGCAGCCTGAGTCGACACGGCGAACTGACTGCCATGCGCGCCTGCGGCCTGGGCCTTGCGCGCGTCTCCCGACCGCTGATTATCGCCGCACTGCTGCTGAGCGTCGGGCACTTCTACCTGAGCGACCGGCTGGTTCCCTACGGCGCGGCCGAGACCCGGCGGGTCCTCAAACATGAACTGGTCGGCCGCCCCGAACTGGCGCGCACCCAGGAGCAGGTCTGGTTTCGCGAGGGCAACGCCATCGTCTTCACCAGGCTGTTCCTGCCGAAAAAGGGGATTTTGCGCGACATCACCATCTACGAGGTCGACAATAACTTCCGCCTGAAACGGCGCATCGACGCGCCAAAGGCGGTTTGGCGGGAGAACAGGGGCTGGATACTTCAGGAGGTCGTGGTTCGCACATTCACCCCCGACGGTCAACCGAACCGTGAGCTTGAAAGGAAGCGCCTGCCCTACAACCTGACCAAGTCGCCGGGAGATTTTGCCGCCAACCAGCTCGACAACAGGGAACTCCCCTTCAGCGAACTGCTCTCCCTGAGCAGGCGCCTGAGCGCCGAGGGCTACGACACCACCCGCATCCGGGTCGACCTGCATCAGCGGGTTGCCTATTCAGTGACCTGTCTGCTCATGGCGCTGCTCGGCATTCCCTTTGCCCTTCAGCGCGGACGCGGCAGCAACCTGGCTCTCGGCGTCACCATCAGCGTCGCCATCGGCATGATCTACTTCCTGCTGCAATCGGCCATGACCGCGTTCGGCTACGCCGGCACACTCCCCCCCTGGCTCGCCGCCTGGTCGGGAAACATCCTCGCCCTGCTGCTGGCGCTCTGGATGATACTCGGACGCGAGGCCTGACCAATCCCGACCTGCCCCCAACCCTTCGAATTGGGCAGCGCACCTGCAATGCCTGCAACGCTCATCGCAGCGCCAGGCCAGGTCTGACGCCCCCTGACCGGTTTCGTGACGAACCTCATGAAGAGTCCGGGCCAAAAGCAAAAGGCCCCAAAGATCGGGGCCTTTCGCTTTGGCTTTCATGTAAATCCTTATTTCAGTAACGGTAATGATCCGGCTTGTAGGGGCCGTCAACATCGACACCGATGTAGGCGGCCTGCTCGGGGGTCAGACGGGTCAGGCTCGCGCCGAGCTTGTCCAGATGCAACCTTGCGACCTTTTCATCGAGCTTCTTCGGCAGCACGTACACCTTGTTATCGTAGGCATCGCTGTTTTTGAACAGCTCGATCTGGGCGATCACCTGGTTGCTGAAGCTGTTGGACATGACGAAGCTGGGATGGCCAGTGGCGCAACCGAGATTGAGCAGGCGGCCTTCGGCAAGCACGATGATGGCGTGACCATCGGGGAAAACCCACTGGTCAACCTGGTTGCCGTGCTCCTGGGGATTTTTCAGGTTGATCTTGCGGATACCCTCGACCTTCGCCAGCCCGGCCATATCGATCTCGTTGTCGAAATGGCCGATGTTGCCGACGATGGCATTGTGTTTCATGCGCGCCATGTGTTCGGGGCGAATGATATTGAAGTTGCCGGTGGTGGTGATGAAGAGGTCGGCCTCTTCAACCACCTCCTCAAGGGTGCGCACCTCATAGCCTTCCATAAGCGCCTGCAGGGCGCAGATGGGGTCGATTTCGGTCACGATGACCCGGGCTCCCTGGCCGCGCAGGGACTGGCAGCAGCCCTTGCCGACATCACCGTAGCCGCAGACCACGGCGATTTTGCCGGACAGCATCACGTCGGTGGCGCGCATGATGCCGTCGACCAGCGAATGGCGGCAGCCGTAGATGTTGTCGAATTTGCTCTTGGTGACCGAATCGTTGACATTCATGGCCGGAAACGGCAACTGGCCATCCCTTTCAAGCTGATAGAGACGATGAACGCCGGTGGTTGTCTCCTCGGTCACGCCGCGAATGGCATCTCTTATGGCAACCCAATCGTTGCGCTTCTGGGCGATGGAGGATTGCAGACAGCGCACCAGCTCGACCCAGTCCTCGGGGTCATCGTCCTTGAGCTGCGGGACGCCCTCGGTCTGCCAGCGAGCACCGTTCAAAACCATCATGGTGGCGTCGCCGCCGTCATCAAGAATCATGTTGGGCAACTGTCCATCCGGCCAGGAAAGCGCCTTTTCGGTACACCACCAGTATTCCTCGAGGGTCTCTCCCTTCCAGGCGAAGACCGGGATGCCGGCGGCGGCGATGGCAGCGGCAGCATGATCCTGGGTCGAAAAGATGTTGCAGCTCGCCCAGCGCACCTCGGCGCCAAGGGCCACCAGGGTTTCGATCAGCACCGCGGTCTGGATGGTCATGTGCAGCGACCCGGTAATGCGCGCGCCGGCCAGCGGCCTGCTGGCAGCGTACTCCTCGCGCAGGGCCATCAGTCCGGGCATCTCTACCTCGGCCAGTTCGATCTCACGGCGACCGAAATCGGCCAGCGCCATATCCTTGACTTTACAGTCTGTGAAGTTCGCTTTCATTCCTGTCTCCGAAACGGGGCCCCCTTGTCAGGGCAGTTGTGGTCAGTTGGGATACTAGTGGCTCACCCTGGCGCGGTCAAGCCGTCGCCAGACTCTTTTCTGTCGCGCCAGCCAGAGATACAGCAGGACAAGCGCGAGAAAATGACCGAGCCGGTTGTCGGTCAGGCGGTCGTAGATGCGATCGAACCTGTCCAGGGCCGCCTCGATGGTGCCGGGGTCAGTCTCCAAACACCAAATTCCCCTTTTGATCCGCCTGGCCAGCAGCAGCTGCCAGGCCTGGGTGCGAACGAAGACCGCGGCCTGGAGCCAGATGCGCCGGCGACGCGGGCCGGGCAGGTCGTCAAGCACCCGGTCCAACGCTCGCAGAAATGGGGTAATAGCCAGCCGCCCGGACTCTTGCTGCTGTCGGTAGTGGCCCCGCGCCTGCCGGAAAAACTCCTCGAGCCCAACCTGGTGACAGGTCATCAGGATAGCATTGAGGGTATGACGCTGACGCAACCCTTCCGTGGCGAAGCGCCGGGCCGAGGTGTACAGTTCGGCCGGCAACAGGGTCAGCCTTCCCTGTTTTTTCACCTGTTCGGCCATCAGGGTGTCTTCAAACAGCGGCAGCTCCGGATAACAACCCAGCATCTGAAAATCGGTGCGGGCAATCAACAGTCCCTGGTCACCGTGGTTGCAGCCGAACCTGTGCAGACGTGCCTTGATCTCCCAATAGCTCATGGCCCTGAGCAGGGATTCGGGCGCGTCAGCAAAGCGAAGGCGGAAATGCCCCGCAACGGGTCTGCCACGGTGAAGCTCCTGTTCCATCCGGAGGGCATCAAGGGAGCATCGAAGGGCCCTGTCGTCGGCAAATCGGCTGTCGACGTGAACAAAAAGCAGAAACTCTCCGCGTGCGGCCGCGGCTCCGCGATTGAGCTGGGGACCGCGACCGGCCGGGCCGCGCACCAGTTTCAGCCTGTGCCCGAACCGTCCGGCGAGCGCTTCGGCCCTTTCGGTCGTTCCGTCTTTCGACCCGCCATCGCTGAGCACCAGCTCGAAGTCGACATCCTGTTGCCTCTGAAGGGTCGTCAGCAGCGTCGGCAATTGTTCCACTTCATTGAGGACGGGAACGATGATCGACAGTTC
>RFIO01000565.1 GCA_003695205.1 Deltaproteobacteria bacterium | reverse complement strand
AGGACGGCGGCGATTTTCTTCGCTCTGTCGCCGAAGCCGTTCTTCAACTGATCATGGAGGCCGATGTTGAAGGTCTGATCGGTGCAGGCAAGCACGAACGGGCCGATCAACGCACGACCTGGCGGAACGGGTATCGAGAGCGCGCTCTCGATACCCGTTTGGGCACGCTGAACCTGAAGGTTCCAAAGCTCCGGCAGGGCAGCTACTTCCCCGGCTTTCTGGAACCCCGAAAAACGTCCGAGAAGGCGCTTGTTGCCGTAATCCAGGAAGCGTGGATCGGCGGTGTATCGACCCGCCGTGTCGACGAACTGGCGCAAGCCATGGGGCTTTCCGGCATTTCCAAGAGCACGGTGTCCAAGCTGTGCAAGGATATCGACGAGCGGGTGAACGAGTTCCTGAACCGGCCGCTGACCGGCGAATGGCCTTATGTCTGGCTGGACGCGACCTATCTCAAGGTGCGGCAGGGCGGTCGGATCGTCTCGGTAGCGGCCATAATAGCCGTTGCCGCCAACACTGACGGACGCCGCGAGATCATCGGCCTGGGGCTTGGGCCGTCAGAGGCGTGCGCCGGGAAAACGATCCCCCGGATCGTTTTCCGATCCGGCTTACCCTTCTGGATGGACTTCCTTAGGGGGCTCAAGGCCCGTGGCCTCGACGGCACCAAACTGGTGATCTCCGACGCGCACAGCGGCCTCAGGGCGGCGATAGAGCGGGTCTTTGAGGCCACCTGGCAACGCTGTCGCGTCCACTGGATGCGCAACGCCTTGGCCCACGTCTCACGCGGCCAACATACCGTTGTTGCCGCCGCGATCCGCCAGGCCTTCGACCAACCCGACCGTGCCTCCGCCGGCGAGACCTGGCGCCGTGTGGCCGACCAGCTCCGGTCGCGATGGCCCAAGCTGGCTGAGTTGATGGACGAGAGCGAACACGATGTCCTGGCCTACATGGCCTTCCCCCGCCAGCACCGCACCAAGTTGCATTCGACGAACCCCATCGAACGTCTCAACAAAGAGGTCAAACGCCGCGCCGATGTCGTCGGGATCTTCCCGAACGAGCCTTCCATCATGCGCCTGATCGGTGCGGTGCTCTTCGAACAGAACGACGAATGGCAGACCGCCAGCCGCTACATGATGGTCGAGGCCTTCGCCCAGATCGACCACGAGGAGATCGACCCCATTCTCAGCATTACAACGAAAGCCGCCTGATCATGACCTCAGGCCATCCGACAAATTACACCACCTTGACGGACGTGATTTTCCGGTTTATTTGTTTTCTCGGACCCCGCTCTCAGGGCCGTTGCTGTTCGCCGGCGTTGGTCACCTTGAAAGACCGTCGCCTTCCAAGCGATTCCGTGATTCGCTGGCGTTCTCGGATGAGGGACGGGCGTGATCGCGGATCAGCACGGGTTCTTCGATCCGGACGAGCGGTATGCGGCGTTGTCCAAGGCGGGCGATCCGCTGGAACGGCTCGCGGCGGTGGT
>RFIO01000564.1 GCA_003695205.1 Deltaproteobacteria bacterium | reverse complement strand
TCCCCTATTCGGCCTTGCTCCGGATGGGGTTTACCGAGCATCCGACGTCACCGCCGGACCTGGTGAGCTCTTACCTCACCCTTTCACCCTCACCACGGCGACGTCACCGCAAGGCGGCAACGAAGCCGGGCGGTCTGCTTTCTGTGGCACTTTCCCTGGGGTCACCCCCGGTTCCCGTTAGGAACCATCCCGCCCTGCGGAGCCCGGACTTTCCTCCCCCCACCGCACATGCGGCGGGCAGCGATCACCTGGGAGTCTTCGACCACCCTCAGCGTGCGTCAGCCCTGCTCAACGACATAGAGCAGCCGGTTGCAATGCGGGCAGTCGAGAAGACGGTCGACCTTGAACAGGTCGTTGTAAAGCTGCGGAGGCAGGTGCATGTTGCAGCCTGTACAGGCGCCGTTGCGGGCCTCGACCACGGCGATGCCGGCGCGGCGGCTGATCAGGGTCTGGTAGCGCTTGCGCACTCCGGCAGGAAGCTGCTCAAGCAGTTCGGCCCGTCGGCCACTGATCTCATCGACCCGGGACGAAAAGGTCGCCAGCTCGGTATCGACCTCCGCCTGGCTGGTTTCGACCGCCTCGGCGATGGTCTGCAGTTCGGCCTCCTTTTCTTCACGATCGCTCGACAGGCCCTCGAGCTGGCCGTCGATCTCACTTACCTGGGCCTCGATTTCGCGAATCCTGGCCTTGGCGGTATCGATCTCCTTGAGAACGGCGACATACTCCTTCTGGGTCTTGATTTCGGGCAACCGGGCCTCCGACTTCTGGACCTTGCCCTGTTCCTCTTCCAGCGAGGTGGTCAGCTCTCGCCGGGTCGACTTGAGTCCTTCCATCTCGTCAGCCAGCGCATCGACCATCTCCTGGACCCGTGCCAATTCCTGCTTCTTCTCCGCCACACGGGCCTCGAAGGTCCGCTTCTGCTCCTCGAACTGCTTCATTTCCCGATCAATATCCTGCAGTTCCCTGAGCACTCCTAGCTTTTCGCGCAATGTCCTACCTCCGTTGTTACGTTGCCGGCAGCCTCCCTCAGGCGACCCTGAAGGGTTCGGCTTCGCCGGCATGGGCTATGAATTCGATGGTCCAGCTGTTCTGTCGGGCGGCAAGGGTCAATGCCTTTACCAGGCCCTCGATCGCGATCTTTTCGGTCCCGAAATGACCGGCATCGAGCAGAACGATGCCGAGCTGCTCCGCTTCGCGCGCCTCATGGTACTTGACGTCGCCGGTGATCAAAACGTCGGCTCCGCGCCGGTGGGCCTGGTGCAGCAGAAACGCGCCCGAGCCGCCACAGACGGCAACTTTTCCGATCTCGCCAACAAGAGTTCCCGACAGGCGCAGATGATCGAGGTCGAGCGCCGATTTGACCCGGGCGGCGAACGCCTCCAGCGGCTGCGGCTGCGGCAGCCGACCGATGCGCCCCAGGCCGATGTCGGTGCGCCGGTTCTGCATCGGCAGGATGTCGTAGGCGACTTCCTCGTAGGGGTGAGCCTTGACCATCCAGGCGACGGCCCTATCGAGCCGTTCGCGCGGCACGACCGTTTCCAGGCGCCATTCCCGCACGCGCTCAAGCTCCCCCTCCCGACCGGTCCAGGGGTTGGTGCCGGCTCCGGGGCGAAAGCTCCCTTCCCCTTCGACGCGAAAGGAACAGCTGTCGTATTTACCGATATGGCCGGCTCCGGATGCAAAAAGGGCATCAGAGACTTTATCCTGATGCCCTTCGGGGACGTAGACCACGAGCTTGAGCAGACTGTCATCACCGCCGTCGGCCAGAACTTCGAGCTGTTCCAGCCCCAGACGTTCGGCGAGCCAGTCGTTCAGTCCGCCTCGGGCCCGGTCGAGATTGGTGTGCAGACTGAAAAGGGCGATACCGGCGCGGATGGCGTCATAGACGCTCCGCCCGACTTCGTCGACCGGCGCGATCCGCTTCAGCGGCTTGAAGAGAAGGGGATGGTGCGCCACGATCGCCTGGGCTCCGAGCCTCTCAGCCTCGGCAATCACCGTCGTGTCGATATCGAGACAGACCAGGACCTTTTCGACCGGCGCCTCCCCTTCTCCGAGCTGCAGTCCGACGTTGTCCCAGTCTTCGGCGAGCTGGAAGGGAAAGAGCCGGTTGAGCAGTCCGGACAGGTCGTTGACGCGTATCGTTTGTGATCTGGCCATGGTGCTTGCAAAACAAAAGAGTGCAACCCTGGACCTGTTGCACTCTTCTGAACTCTTCTAGCTGAGATAGTATCCGTATATGAGTGTCTGACTCATGTGCTCCCTGTGGTGGGCCCACCAGGATTCGAACCTGGGACCAACCGGTTATGAGCCGGTGGCTCTGCCAACTGAGCTATAGGCCCGGCAAGACACGAAAGTGCAGTTTATGACTGATGAGGGCACCTGTCAACCCCCGAGCCGGCTCACT
>RFIO01000563.1 GCA_003695205.1 Deltaproteobacteria bacterium | reverse complement strand
GGCCAGAGCCACCACGAAGGCGTACAGCTTGCTCAGCTTGGTGAAGCCGGGCAGCGTGCGGGTGTTGTTCCAGCCCAGGGTCTGAATCCAGCTCTGGAATCCATGGCTGACATGGAGGAACAAAAAGACCATGCCGACGATGTAGAGCAGGACGTTCAGCTTCATCTGCTTGAAGCTGGTCACTACCATGGTGTAGACGTCGAAGCGGCCGGCGGCGTCGACCAGTTCACCCGTCCCTGCCGGAACGCCGACAGCGTGCAGGGTGAAGTTGAGCAGGTGATAGATAACGAAAACCAGGATTACCAGGCCACTGATGATCATGGTCTCGGCGGCGAAAGAGGTTTTCTGGTTGACCTTCTGGGTATAGGCGACCGGGCGGGCGCCCTTGTTTTCCAGGGTCAGGGAGATACCCATCCAGATGTGGACCACGAAGACCACCAGCATCACCAGCCGAACGACCCACAGCAACGGACCGAGGTCACGCAGGTGTACCGCGTAGGCGTTGATGCCGTCGGGGCCGGCAAAAAGGGACATGTTGCCAAGCACATGACCGGTGATGAACAGCAGCAGGATCAGGCCGGTCACGGCCATGATGACCTTTCGACCAACGGAACTTTTCAGCATACTCATGTCGTTTAATCCCTCGAATTGAAGTTCGTATCTTTCAGGGGAACAGCAAAAAGACAGCCTGAAACGATGGTTCGGGCAGGATTGGGTGGACCTCTCCACTCGGTATCGGATGGCATCGAAAAACCCCCTGTTCTAAAAACGTTGAACGCGTCCAGAATGGCAGGAAAAAGGCCCGAAAAAACAGGCCTCGCAAGCCTGCATTTGATAGCACCTATCCTGTATACATGTCAACCGAAAAGATGCACACTGTATACAAAATTCAAAACCATGTTCCACCAGTTGCAACAACTCTAACCCCTCATGAAAACGTAATTTTTCGCCCGCCCCAGGAAGAAGCGACACGGCTTGTGAGCCGCGCGGTTTTCTGCTAAAACCCTCTTGTCCGAAACCTTCGGCGCGAAAGGCTGTCATGTTCTCCTTCGACCTGCTCTGCAAGGACACCAGCACCCGGGCCCGCCGCGGCCGGGTCCATACCCCGCACGGCACCATTGAAACGCCGATCTTCATGCCGGTCGGCACGCATGGGGCTCTCAAGGCGATGACACCCGACCAGGTCAGGGAGGCCGGGGCACAGATCATTCTCGCCAACACCTATCACCTTCACCTCAAACCGGGCGAGGGGCTGGTCGAAAAGGCCGGTGGTCTGCATCGGTTCATGCACTGGGACAAACCGATCCTGACTGACAGCGGCGGCTTCCAGGTCTTCTCCCTGCCGAAAAAACAGATAGGCGAAGACGGCGTCACGTTCCGCAACGAAGTCACCGGTGAGCAGACCTTTCTCGGACCGAAAGAGGCGATGACGATTGAAAACGCCCTCGGAGCCGACATCATCATGGCCTTCGACGAGTGCATTCCCTACCCGGCCAGTCATGATTACGCCGCCAAATCGATTCGCAAGACCCTGCGCTGGGCCGAACTCTGCCTGACCCATCACAGGCGTGAGGACCAGGCCCTGTTCGGCATCGTTCAGGGGAGCGTCTACCAGGATCTGCGCGCCGAATGCGCCCGAGCCCTGACCGCCATGGACTTTCCCGGCTACGCCATTGGCGGCGTCAGTGTCGGCGAAGGTCTCGAACTGCTCAAGCAGGTGGTCGATTTTACCGAACCCTTCCTGCCGGAGCACAAGCCGCGCTACCTGATGGGAGTCGGCCTGCCCGAAGACATCCTGGAAAGCATCGAGCGGGGCATGGATATGTTCGACTGCGTGATCCCGACCCGCTACGCGCGAAGCGCCACCCTGTTCACCCGTCGCGGTCGCATGCGCCTGACCCAGCGCAAATACCGGCGCGACTTCTACCCGGTCGACACCAACTGCGACTGCTACTGCTGCCGCAATTTCACGCGCGCCTACCTGCACCACCTGTACAACGCCAACGAAGTACTCAGCGCGACCCTCGCCGCCATTCACAATGTGCACTTCTACCTGCAGATAATGGCCGATGCCCGCGCCGCGATCGAGCAGGGCTGCTTTGCCGATTTCAAACAGGCTTTTCTCGAGGAGTACGGTTTCTACGACCGCAGCCGCAAGGGAGGCTGACATGCCCGGGGGGACCGGCGGACCTGTCGGAGACCAGGCGCAGAAGCTGATTGATGCCCTGCGGGCCGACGACGAACGGCTCTGGCATCTGCTGCAGGATTCCGATCGCCAGGTTCTGCTCAATTTGCTGAAAAATCCCGCGCTTAACGAGGAGCACCTGCTGGCCCTGCTCAGGCGCCGCGACCTGGACGAGGAAATTCTCAAAAAGCTCTACCAGGCCCGTCGCGAGGGCGCCAGTCACCGGGTCCTGGTCGCCATGGCCCGCCATCCGAATCTGCCGGCGCCCATGGCCCTGGCACTTCTGCCCCATCTCTACCTGTTCGAGCTGCTCGACATCTGCCTGTTGCCGGGGCACACATCCGACCAGCGCATCGCCGCCGAAAGGCAGATTGTCAAGCGTCTGCCGGAAATCCCCCTGGGGCAGAAGATTACCCTGGCCCGCCGGGCGACTCCCGGCATCCTCGCCGCCCTGGTCGGGGAAGGCCGCGCCCAGACCCTTGCCGCCTGCCTTGACAATCCCCACCTCAAGGAAGCCGCCCTGCTGCAGTTTCTGCGCGGCGCCAATGCCAGCGCCGATACCATTTCGATGATTGCTCGCCACCCGCGCTGGCAGAACCGGCCGCAGCTGCGCCTGGCCATCCTCAAGCATCCCAGGACACCGATGGTCTGGTACCTGGCCTGGAAACGCCAGCTCAACCGGGCGCAGATCAGCGAGCTTCTGGCCAGCAGGCGCCTGCCGGCATCAAGGCGCAGGCAGCTTCAGGAGCTGTTTCGATCGGGCAGCAGAAGATAACAGGAAGGGAATCGGCGCGGTCTCAGGTCGGCTTGCCGGAGGGCGGGACGCCGGCCTCTCCAGCCTGCCCGGTCGGTACCAGCGGCAGAATCTTGCCGGGGCCTTCCTTTTCCACCTGTTCGATGCGACTGATGGCCTGAAACGGCAAAAGCAGGCTCTTGACGTCGCCGAACTCCTTTTTCAGGCTCTCCTCAGACGGGTCGACGACGATACTCGATTTCTCGCCGAACAGCAGCTGGCGGATCTCAACGAATCCGTACAGTTCTGACTGGACGACTTCCCGGGCATAGAGTTCGTAGGACTTGCCCTGGCTGTTGAAATAGATGCGGAAAATTTTCCTGTCGCGGCTCATTTTGATATCAGGACGTTTTGGCTAAAGGCAACCCGGCACGTTTCCAGCCGGACATGTGCCCATGAAGAAGATCGACCGCACGGCCGGTCCTGGCCCGGATCAGCCCCGCCGCCAGCCAGGCCCGCGGGCCGTGCTCGCAGGTAAGAACCAGCTCACGGTCTTCCGATTCGGCCAGCTCAACCAGCCGATTCCCCTGCCAGAATGGGATATTCACCGCACCGGTTATATGCCCGGCACGAAACTCGAAGGAATGGCGCACGTCGACCACAAGGATTTCGTCGGCCTGCAACCGCGGCAAAACTTCGTCCCGGGTCACTGCAGTGCCACCACGAAGGCGCCGGGAAAAGATCCAGAGGCCAGCTGCTGACTGGTCCTCTCAGCCTGCGCCAGGCTGGTGAACCGGCCGACCCAGACCCGGTAGTAACGGCGACCGTTGACCACCCCCTGCGTGACACGGGCCGATCCGAACCGGCTGCGCAAGCGGTTGGCGAGACGGTGGGCATTATCGTTGCGGCTGAAGGCACCGACCTGAACGGCAAAGACACCGACATCATAGGTCTCGGGCTGCCGGTAGCTCTCACCGGCCCGATATCCCAGGGCCTCGACCCGCACCGGCGCGGTGCCGGCATCGACCATGTCGAGCTGTTTGGCGGCGGCAAACGAGAGGTCGATGACGCGCCCGGCGACGAAAGGCCCCCGGTCGTTGACCCGCACCACCACCTGCCGGCCGTTGTTCAGGTTGGTCACCCGGACCGAAACGCCCAGCGGCAAGGTCTTGTGCGCCGCGGTCAGGGCATACATGTCGAAGGTTTCGCCGTTGCTCGTCTTGCGGCCGTGAAACTTGGGACCGTACCAGCTGGCCGTTCCCTGTTCAACAAACCCGCTGTGGTCCCTGAGCGGATCATACCGTTTGCCGTTGACCATGTAGGGGCGCTGGTGCCCTTTCAGCGAGCTGGTCTCCGGAGTGTTGATCACTTCGGTGCGCACCGCCGGGCCGCAGGAGGCCAGCCCCAGCGTGGCGATGAGGAGAAAAAACGCGGGAAACAAACGGCAGGATAGGTCAGTCTTCAGCATGGCTCCAGGTGTCGTCAGGGGCATGTCGGGCAAGAAAATCGAAAACCTCATCGATTCGGCGCGGCGCGAAGCGGCCGCCCGGACCGCGAGCCTTGAGGGCGGCACAGGCGGAGGCAAACTCAAGAATTTTCACCAGGGGCCATTCCTGCAGCAGCCCGTACACGTAACCGGCGTGAAACACGTCACCGCAACCGGTGGTATCGACTGCATCCACGGGAAAAGCCGGCACACGGACCGGCTGCCCCTCCACCAGCGACAGGCAACCGCGCTCGCCCAGGGTAACGGTCACCTGGCCACCCGATCGGGCCAGATCCATCAACGCGGCCTCGGGTTCGGCCCCGGGCAGCCACTGGCGCGCGAATCGCTCACTGACAACCAGGTGATCGATGAGAGGCAGCAGTTCGCGGGAGTGGGGGCGAAGCGAACCGCCATCGAGCACAGTCAGGGTGCCGGCAGCCCTGGCGATGCGGGCCGCCGCCAGCGCCGCCTCGGCATCAAGGTCGTCCAGCAGAAGGATCTCGGCGGAGGCGATGGCCGTCTCAACCCTCTCATCGACCTGAATCCCATCGCCCTGGCGCCTCTGCCAGAAGACGTTGCGCCGGCCCCTGCCCTGCTCGGCAATGATCATCGCCGTCTGGCTGCGTCCCCGGGCATCCCGCTGAAGCAGCGAACAGTCGACCCCTTCGGCCTGCAGATCGTCGCTTATCAGCCGCCCCTCGGTATCGCAACCGATCCGTCCGCAGAACTGAACGGAGATTCCCAGCCGGGCAAGAACTACCAGGGCGGTGGCGACGGGACCGCCCCCCTGTTCGACCAGCCGCAGCAGTTCGGTCTTGCTGTCGACTCCGGGCCAGTCCCGAACCAGGCCGATCCGGTCCCAGCAGCACTGGCCGAGTCCCAGGACGCGGGCCGCCACAGCCGGAATCTTACTCCTTGACCCGGGTCATGGCCCGGAACTTCTGGTAGCGCTGTTCAACCAGTTCCTCGGGGGAGAGACCTCGCAGCTCGTCAAGATGCTTTTTCAGGTAGGACTTGACGTTCTGTGCCGCGGCCTCGTGATTGGCGTGGGCGCCACCGGGCGGCTCGGGAATGATGTCATCGATGACACAGCCGAGCGAATCGATATCGGAGGCCGTCAGTTTCAGGGCCTCGGCCGCCTCGGGCCCGCGGGTGCCGTCCGACCAGAGAATGGCGGCGCAGCCCTCGGGGGAGATGACGGCGTAGACCGAATACTGCATCATCATCACCCGGTTGCCGACGGCGATGGCCAAAGCACCACCGGAACCGCCCTCGCCGGTCACGGTAACGATCAGGGGAACCTTGAGCGCCGCCATCTCGCGCAGGTTGCGGGCGATCGCCTCGGCCTGACCGCGCTCCTCGGCTCCGATACCGGGAAAGGCGCCGGGAGTATCGACGAAGGTAAAGATCGGCAGGCCGAACTGCTCGGCCATCTTCATCACCCGCAAGGCCTTGCGATAGCCCTCCGGGTTGGGCATGCCGAAGTTGCGGTGCACCTTTTCCTTGGTATCGCGCCCCTTCTGGTGACCGATTACGGCACAGGGCTCCCCGTCGAGACGGGCGAAACCGCACACCAGCGCCGGGTCGTCGCGGAAGTTGCGATCGCCATGTACTTCGAACCAGTCGGTAAAGATGTGCTGGATATAGTCGAGGGTGTAGGGCCGGTTCTGGTGCCTGGCCAGCTGGGTGCGCTGCCAGCGGGTCAGGTTGGTAAAGATCTCTTCGCGCAGCTTGACAGCCTTTTTCTCAAGTTTTTTGATCTCGCTGGAAAAGTCGACGTTGGCGGTCGAATAGTCGCGCAGTTCGCGAATCTTCTGTTCCAGCTCGACCAGCGGTTTTTCGAAATCGAGGTGATATTGCATGGGACTCTCCACAAAGCGGACCGCGCCCGTACTCCATCCATGGCAGCGGGCGCCGGTATCAGGTTCTATGCGAAAGTGACGACATTATAGCCGAAAAGACGCTCGGCATCATCCATCATTTGGTCGCTCGGCGCAACCCGAAGACGTTCAGGCAGTTTCAGCAGGGTTTCGCTGCGATCCGGGATGACCATATGCAGGAAGACCCGGCAATCCCCACGGTGGCGCTCGATCAGCTCGCGCAACCGGCGCAGGGTTGTGTCGTCCAGCCCGGGGGTGGACAGGCGGAAGTGGACTTCGCGTGTCTCCCCGGCCTGGACTTCGGCCAGCGACTGAATTTTGTCAACCGTGAGCTTGTTGCTCTCCTCGCCAACCTCGACCACGCCGGTGATCAGCAGCGGGTCCTCCCCCTGCAGCAGCTCACGAGCCTCGGCGTAGGTATCCGGAAAGACAACTCCCTCGACAAAACCGTTGAGGTCCTCGAGGGTGATAAAGGCCATGCGGTCGCCCTTCTTGGTGGTCAGCTCCTTCAGGCCGCTGATCATACCGCAGATGCGGACCTTCTCCTTGTCGCTGCACTCGGCCAGGCTGGCGGTGTCGACGGTGGCGAAACGACGAATGGTCTCCCGGTAGCGGGCCAGCGGATGGCCGGAAATGTAGAAGCCGAGTGATTCCTTCTCGAAACCGAGCTTGACCTTTTCATCCCAGGGCTCGATGTCAGGCAGCTGCCCGTAGCTGACACCGTTGGACGAGGTGTGAATCTCCTCGCTGCCGAAAAGTGACTCCTGGCCGATTTCCCGTTCGCGCTGGATGCGGGAGGCGGTTTCCATGGCATCTTCGAGCGCCTCGAGATACTGGGCCCGGTGACCGCCGAGGGAATCGAAGGCGCCGCACTTGATCAGGGCCTCGACCACCTTCTTGTTGACCCGGCGCAGGTCGACCCGTTCGCAGAAATCGCTCAGTGAGCTGAATTCAGCTTCCCGGCGTACCGCCAGGATCGCGTCGAGCGCGGCACTGCCGGCCCCCTTGACCGCCCCGAGCCCGAAACGGATCTGCCCCTCGTGAACCGTGAAGGTCCGGTCCGAGGCATTGATGTCGGGCGGCAGGACCTCGATGCCCATGGAGCGGACCTCGTTGATGTTCTTGATCACCTTGTCGGTGTTCTCCATGTCCTCGGTCAGAAGCGCCGCCATGAACTCGACCGGGTAGTGGGCCTTGAGGTAGGCGGTGTGATAAGCGACCAGGGCGTAGGCCGCCGAATGCGACTTGTTGAAGCCGTAGGCGGCAAACTTCTCCATCAGGTCGAAGACCGCTTCGGCCTTTTTCAGGTCGAGCTTGTTCTCCCTGGCGCCGGCGAGGAATATCTCCTTCTGCTTGGCCATCTCCTCGGGCTTCTTCTTGCCCATCGCCCGGCGCAGCAGGTCGGCGCCACCCAGGCTGTAGTTGGCCAGCACCTGGGCAATGAGCATGACCTGTTCCTGGTAGACGATGACGCCGTAGGTGTCCTTGAGGATCGGCTCCAGCTGCGGGAAGGGATAGTCGAACTGCTCCTGGCCATGCTTGCGCTTGATGAAGGAGTCGACCATCCCCGACCCGAGAGGACCGGGGCGGTAGAGCGCCACCATCGCGATCAGGTCCTCGAAGCAGGAAGGTTTTAGCTTGACCAGGTATTCCTTCATGCCGCTCGATTCGAGCTGGAACACGCCGGTGGTCTCCCCGCGGGAGAGAAGCTGATAGGTCTTTTCGTCGTCGTCCGGAACCGCCTTCAGGTCGAAGTCGGGATTGACGCCGGAGCGGATCAGGCGCACGGCGTTGTTGATGACCGTCAGGGTCTTCAAACCGAGGAAGTCGAACTTGACCAGGCCGATCTTCTCCACGTAGCTCATGGAGTACTGGGTGACGAGCGAATCGGCCTTCTGGTCCTTGTACAGCGGCAGGTATTCCGGCAGCGGCTTCGGCGTCACGACGACGCCGGCGGCGTGGGTGGAGGCGTGCCGGGTCAGCCCCTCGAGCGCCAGGGCGATGTTGATCAGTTCCTTGACGCGCGGATCCTTGTCGCGCAGTTCAACCAGCTTCGGTTCCTGCTTGAGCGCCTGCTCCAGGGTCATGCCCAAAACGGCCGGGATCAGCTTGGCGATCTTGTCGACCTCGTTGTAGGTCATGCCCAGGGCCCGGCCGACGTCACGCACCACCCCCTTGGCCTGCATGGTACCGAAGGTGATGATCTGGGCGACATTCTTCTCGCCGTACTTTTCCCGGACGTAATCGATGACCTTTTCACGGCCGTAGATGCAGAAGTCGACGTCGATATCCGGCATGCTGATGCGCTCGGGGTTCAAAAAGCGCTCGAACAGCAGGTTGTAGGGCATCGGGTCGATGTCGGTGATACGGATGGCGTAGGCGACCAGGGAGCCGGCCGCGCTGCCGCGCCCCGGCCCCACCGGGATATCGTGGTCCTTGGCCCAGTTGATGAAATCGGAAACGATTAGGAAATAGCCGGGGAAACCCATCTGCTTGATACAGTCGAGTTCGGTCTCCAGCCGCTCGCGATAGCGCTGCTCTTCCTCGTCGGAAAAATCCGGCTTGAGCCTGCGAATCGCTTCCAGCCTCTTGTCGAGACCGTCCCGTGCCATCTCCGCCAGCACCTCATCCAGGCTCTTGTCGGCCGGCTTTTCATACTGTGGAAAGTGATAGGTGCTGAAGTCGAGTTCGAGGTTGCAGCGTTCGGCAATGCGGACGGTGTTCTCCAGCGACTCGGGACAGTCTGCGAACATCGCCGCCATCTCCTCGGGCGTCTTGAGGTAGAACTGGTCGTTGGAAAACCGGAACCGGTTCGGGTCGTCCATGGTCTTGCCGGTCTGTACGCACAGCAGGACCTCGTGGGCCTGGGCATCCTCACGGTTGAGGTAGTGGCAGTCGTTGGTGGCGACCAGGGGCAGGTCAAGGTCGGCGGCGATCTGCTTCAGCCCCCGGTTGACCACCGCCTGTTCCGGTATATGGTTCTCCTGAAGTTCGAGGTAGAAGCGTCCATCGTCGAAAATTTCGGCCATGGCACGGGCTCGCTCACGCGCCTCGTCCATCTGCCCGAGGTTGATCAGTACCGGCAGCTCGCCGCCCAGGCAGGCGGTCATGGCGATCAGTCCCTCGTTGTGCTCCCTGAGCAGGTCCCAGTCAACCCGCGGCCGGTAATAGAAGCCCTCGACGTTGGCCGCCGTCACCAGGTGACAGAGATTGCGGTAGCCGACCTGGTTCATGCACAGCAGCACCAGGTGATAGGACGCCTCGGACGAGCCCCGGGCGTCGCTTTTCTTGAAGCGCGATTCGGGCGCGACATAGAGCTCGCTGCCAATGATCGGCTTGACTCCGGCGGCCTGGGCCTTCTGGTAGAACTCGATGGCACCGTGCATATTGCCGTGGTCGGTGATGGCCACGGCCGGCATGTTGAGATCGTGGACCTTGCGCACCAGGTCATCGATCTTGATGGCCCCGTCGAGCAGGGAATACTGACTGTGCAGATGGAGATGAACGAAATTGGCGTGCTGCATGGTAACTCCGAAACGGACAGGGTCCGAACAAATGACAATAGTGCCCCCAAACGGGGCTCAGCCCCCCATCAGGCGGAGAGAACGTCGATCCCGGCCTCGGCGAGCATCTGGACCAGCTTGATCAGCGGCAGGCCGATCAGGGTATTGATGTCATCCCCGGCCATCGATTCCATCAGGGCGATACCGAGACCCTCGACCCTGAAGCTGCCGGCGCAGTCGAAGGGACGCTCCCGCTCCAGGTAGCTGCGGATCTGCTCTTCGGTCAGGGGCCGCAGATGAACCTCGAAGGTGGCAAAATCGACCTGAAGCTGGCCGGTCGCGCTGTCGAGCAGCGCAAGACCGGTATAGAAGGTGTGGCTTCGGCCGGCCATGGCCGAAAGCTGCTTGACGGCGGCGGCAAAATCGCCGGGCTTGCCGTGCAGCCGGCCGCGGGCATCGACGAAAATCTGGTCGGAACCGATGATCAGGGCGTCCGGGTAGCGCTCCGCCAGGCTCTGGGCTTTGCCTGTCGCCAGATGCTTGACCAGAAGTTCGGGAGCGACGCTCTGGTCGAGTTCCTCCTCGAAGCGCGGCGCCGCGACAAGGAAGGGAAGCCCGAGCTGCTCCAGCAGGCGGCGACGATACGGACTTGTGGATGCCAGAACAAGGGTGCGCATGAAGGGTCTCCGGATGCCCCTTTTGTAGCCCAGTCACCCCCCTTCTGCCAAGCCCCGGAGTGAGAAAAATCAGGCGACCTCGCGGCAGATATGCATGGGCGCCGGACCGGTGGCGTCATAATCGCTGACGCCCATTGCCGGCGGGTCGCTGCGCCGACGACCGAGAGCCAGCTCACCGGAGCCCGCGAGGCTGTCTTCAAGAGCCTGGCGCAGACGGTCGAGGCTGACCCGGCCGAGGAAGGCCCCGAGGGACTCGGGCGCCAGGAACCTGTCGACGAAGGTCAGTTCACACCCCCGCTCAGCCAGTTCAACCAGCACCTCACCCTCGTAGCTGCCGTCACCGATCAGGCCGCTGATCAGTTCCCCCGAGCCCTTTCGGCACCGTTCCCGTTTCCAGGCATCAAAGTAGAGTTCCTGCCCCTGTTCGTTCGCCAGGTCGAGCCAGATCATGGTCACCTCCCGTAGGTTGCAAGCAAGTGTGTTCCTGCTTGCCAGGGAGCATGACAGGGGCGTGTGTCAAATTACGTCACACCTCTTGCGGGGTGGGTTTTTCCAGCTCGAGGGCGCGCCGCAAACCATCGAAAAACTCCCGGCGCAACCCGGGCGGAGAAAGTACTTCGACATGCGGCAGGTAGGAATAGAGCCATGCCAGCAGCTCCGTTCGCCCGGCAACCGTCATGGCCAGTTCGACGCCGCCGTCGCCGGTTTCGGTCAGCTGCTGACTCGAGTGCCAGGTCCGTTCGCGGATCAGGTGGGCCACCGGGGCGGCAAACCGGACTCTCACCTCAATCGGATCGTCGCTGACAACACCGAAACTTTGCCCAAGAATCTCTGCGGGGCTGAAATCCTCGGGCACATCGAAGCGTTCTTCGAGCAGTTCGACCTTTTCGATGCGGTCAACGAGAAAGAGGCGTCGGTCCTTTCGGTTGTGGGCGTAGGCGGCCAGGTAGAGGGCGTTGTTGTGAAACAGCAGACCGTAGGGGTCGATGAGATAGTCCTGGGATTCCCGCCGTGCCGGCCGGTACTGAAGACGGCAGCGGAACTGCCGGATCAGCGCCTTGCGCAGCCTCACCAGGTCCTGGTACCGCCCGGTGTAATCGGGCACACCGCTGAACTTGGGAGCCGTGGCGCTGGCGATCCGTTCCATGTGCGCGACACTGCGCGGCGGCAGGCTTGAGTGAATGCGGGTAAAAATGGCATCGAGGTCCTCGGCGAAAGGCGTGCCGCGCAGAAAGGCGAGCTGGTCCCTGCACAGGTGCAGGGTCATCAGTTCCTCGAGGGAAAAGGTGATCGGCGGCACCTGCTTGAACCCGGTCATGAAGCGGTAGAGAACCCGCCCCCCCTCATCGGCTTCGCTCACCAGGGGATAGCCTGCCTCCTCGATCGCCTTCAGGTCGCGGTAGACGGTGCGCCGCGTCACACCGCATTCCTCGGCCAGCTCGTCGACACTGGCGCCGTAGCGGGTCTCGAGCAGGCGGATGACGTCGTGCAGGCGGGCAGCCTGGCTGTACTTTTTGGCCGGCTTTCCGGGTTTGCGCTTCGAAACACTCATGACGACTCCTCCAGCGGGCCGACTGCGCGTCCGAATACCCGGTCGGCCGGAAATCGCCGGCGATTGCGTTCGAGCTTCCGTTCCGCCGCGGCACTCAGGTCGATATCGAGGCGGTTGGCGAGCGAACAGAGGTAGAGCAGGATGTCGGCCATTTCGGCGGCGATTTCCTCCTTGCGTTCGGCATCGGGCTGTTCATCGGTGCCCGGAGCATCCCACTGAAAATGTTCCATCAGCTCGGCCGCCTCGATGGCAATGGACATGCTCAGATTGCGCGGCTGGTGGAACTTCTGCCAGTCGCGACGGGCGACGAAATCGGCCATGGCCCCGCGAAGGTCGGCCAGAGTTGTTTTTCGATCGTTCATCTCGCTGTCCTCGCGGCGGAATTCAGTGACCGCCGCAGTTTTTCGTTCAGACGTCCGGCAGGGAGGGCAAAACCGACCGCGCGCAGCTGCAGGCGTCTGTCATAGCGGATCACCCGCAGCACCAGCCAGCCCTGCCCCACCCGAGCATAGTCGACCCTTGCGGCCAGCTGGCTGTAACGGCTGCGATCACGCCAGTAGTCGGCATCCATTCCTTCGACCCAGATGATGTCGGCTTCGATATGCCCCTCGGTCCAGCCCAGAATCCTCGGCCTGCCGAAAACCTGAAAAAGCCGCGCCAGCGACCTTGTCAGCTCCTCGCGTTCGCCCCCCCTGCGTTCCGGTGCCAGATCGTCCGGCAAATGAAAAAGCCAGGACAATCTTGCAGCCTGCCCCACAGCCGCCTGGTCGAGCGCCTGGCCCGCGAAGCTGCGCAGGAGAAACGGGTCCACAGGCTCTGCCTCTGCTGAAGTTGGCCAAATGAGCAGAACAACCAGGAAAAGTATCCGCCACATGAGCGCCAGATTAGTGCAATCCTTGCTGTCCGGCAAGTCAACAGCCCCCTTGACGCGAGGCGAACGACCTCTTAAAGTATCAAACGTTCGTTTAAATGGAGCCTGCCATGAAAAAAACCATCCTGTTGCCATTGCTGATTCTGCTGTCCGGGCTGTTGAGTGCGGCGACCTGCCCCGCGGACGAACTGACCATCGATGAGGTAGTCCGCCAGGTCCTGGCACACAACGAACGTGTCGAGGCCAAATCGGAACTTCTTGCTTCCGCCCGGGCGGAGGCACAGGCCAGCCGTGGTGAGCGCCTGTTCCGCCTCGACGCCGAAAGCCGGATTGACTATCTCAAGGAAGAGCCCTTCGAACGGTTCAACGGCACCCCGATCCTTGTCAATGACGATCGAACCGCGCACCACCAGTTGACCCTGACCCAGCCGCTGTTCACAGGCTTCGCCCTGAGCACGCGCCAGCAGCTGGCGGAACTGGGTGTCGACAGCGCCAGGCTGGAACTGGAACAGGTGCGGGCCGACCTGACTCTCGAGGCCCGCCTCGCGGCCCTCGACCTGCTGCGCCGCCGGGCGCTGCTGGAGTTGGCTCGCGCGCAGCACGAACAGTTTCTGCGCCATCGCGACGACGCCCTCGCCATGGAACGTCAGGGACTGATCGCGCGCGCCGACCTGCTCAAGGCCGAAGTCGCCCTGGCCGCTGCCGAACAGCAAAAAACGAGGGCCGAGGCCGATGTCAGCCTTGCCAAAAGCCGGCTCAACCAGCTCATGGGGCGCCCCGAAGCGACCCCGGTTCAGCTGACGACTCCGGCCTCTCCCGCCGACAGCGACCCCGACCTGGCCTTTCTGCAGGATGAAGCGGTGCGCCGGCGTCCGGTCATGCGCCAGTTCGATCTGGAAATCACGAAGGCCGAAAAAGCCGTGCGGCTGGCCCGTGCTCCGTTCTACCCCCAGGCAGCGCTGGTTGCGGCCTACCAGCGTGACGGCCAGGATCTTCTGGCCGAAGAAAACGACTACCGCAACGATGAAAATGCCGTCGTCGGCCTGCGACTGTCCTGGAACCTGTTTCACGGAGGAGCCGACCGGGCGCGGGCCGCGGCCGCCACCAGTCGGCTGCGAGCCGTCAGCTTTCTGCGCGCCGATGTGGAAAAACAGGTGCGCCTGCAGGTCGAACAGGCCTGGCGCGACCTCGAAGTCGCAATCAAAAACCTGGCTACGGCCCGGCAGGCCGTCGACCAGGCGCGCGAGAACCATCGCCTGTCGGAGTTGCAGTTCAAAGAAGGCCTGATACCCATTGCCGACCTGCTCGAAGCCCGCAGCCTGCAGACCGAAGCGGAAACGCGCCTGCTCGAAGCACGTTACGGCCTGCTGGCAGCCCGGGCCCGCCTCGACCGCGCCGTCGGAAACAATTCTGTGGAGGCTGACCGGTGAAAAAGTCGTGCTGCGGTAGCGACACAATTATTCGGCACGCGGTCGACCTTTTCGCCGAAGGCGGTCCGGACGGCGTCAGCATGCGCGACATCGCCCGTGCCTGCGAGCTCAACGTCGGCAGCCTCTACCACCACTTCGCCGACAAGGAGACATTGTATCTGGCCGCCATGCAGCATGCCTTTACCGGCAAAACCCGCCCCCTGCTGGAACTGCTGGAGAGTGAGCGTCCGCCCCGGCACAAGCTGCTGGACCTGGTCGACCTGCTGTGCGACCAGCTTGCCGACGACGCCACCTTCCGCAAACTGCTGCAGCGGGAAATCCTCGATGGCGACCAGAAGCGCCTGGAAATACTGGCCCGTACCGTCTTCGCCCCGGTCACCGAAAAACTGCTGGAAGTCTGCAAACAGGCGGCGCCCGCTGTCGATTCCTTCCTGCTCATCGGCAGTCTGTTTGGCATGTGCCTGCAGCATTTCCAGTTCACGCCCCTGCGCCGCCACCTGCCAGGCTACCGAAAAGAGTACGAACAGGCCGCCGTCATCAGCACCCACGTCCGCCAGCTGGTGGCCTGCCTGCTGGACACCAACGACAGAAGGACCAACCCGAAATGAGCGATGAGAAAAAGACGCCCCGCAAACCGCTGAACAAGCGCCGCCTGGCCAGCATCCT
>RFIO01000006.1 GCA_003695205.1 Deltaproteobacteria bacterium | reverse complement strand
TATAGGCGTGGTGCTTGCCGCACAGTTCGGAGCGCTGGCAGAAATAGGTGGCCTCCCTGTCGGCCTTGAACCACAGCTCGGCCAGACGCCCCGGCACGGCGTCCTGCTTCACGCCAAAGGCCGGAATGGTCCAAGAATGGATCACGTCCGCCCCGGTCACCTGCATCACGATGACCTTGCCGACGGGCACGACAACGGCGTTGTCCGTTGCCAGAAGGTATTCGTCCTCGCTGTAGCCGTAGTCGGCCAGGTCTTCCTTGGCCAGCAGGAACGAATCGAAGCCGAAGCCTTCGTCCACGTATTCGTAGCTCCAGTACCACTGGTTGCCGGTCACCTTGATGGTGATGTCGCCCTCGGGGATTTCCTGCTGCTTGAACAGTTCCGGCAGCGAGAAGGCACCGATCAGCACCAGGATGATGATCGGCCCCACGGTCCACAGGATCTCGACCGGCGTGTTGTGGGTGAAAGATGCCGGGGTGGGATTGGCGCGGCGATTGTAGCGCACGATCACCACCAGAACCAGGGCCACGACCAGCGCGCAGATCGCGGTGATGATCACCAGAATCAAGTGATCCAGCGACTGCAGGCCACGGGCCAGGTCCGTTGCCGGCGGCTGGAAGCCCACGGCGCCGGGAACCGGCTTGCCAACTGTCTCAAGCCCTTCCAGACCGTCTTGTGCCAGTGCCGGCACGCTCGAAAGGGTCGCGAAAAGACCCGAAAGCGTCAGTGCGTTCTTCATCATCTGTCCTGATCGGTTGATCCCGTTGTTCCTCGCCACCGGCACCGAATTCGCGTGCATCCGGTCCGGCCCTGTTGTCATTGGCGCAGTAAAAACCATATTCGCGATAGCAGATAAAGCGAAATGCTTGCGGCAAACAGACGCTTTTTTTGATTTGGATCAAATTTTGCGGCTTGATCTGGATCAAATCAGAAAGGACGAGGCATGTCGGCAGACCCTTTCCGCCCCTTCGAGACCACCCTGCCCCTGGACGAGGCGAATCAGATCCTGCGCGAGGCCACAGCTGGCGCCGAGGACGGCGAGATCTTCGTCGAGCGGCGAAAATCCGAATCGCTGGTGTTCGATGACGGGCGGCTACGGTCGGCCTCTTACGACGCCTCCGAAGGCTTCGGGCTGCGCGCGGTGAATGGCGAGGTCGCCGGATACGCCCACTCGACCGATGTCTCTATCCCCGCGCTGAAGCGCGCGGCCGAGACGGTTCGGCTGGCGGTGGCGGATGGTGGCGGCACGCTGGCCGAACCGCCGCAGCCGACCAACCGGCGGCTTTATACCGACGCCGACCCGATCGCCGGCACTTCCTTTCCGGTCAAGGTCGAGACATTGAAGGAAATCGACGCCTTCGCCCGCGATCTGGACCCGCGCGTGGTTCAGGTGTCCGCCTCGCTCGCGGCCTCGCT
>RFIO01000562.1 GCA_003695205.1 Deltaproteobacteria bacterium | reverse complement strand
GCGGTAAGCACTTTGACGCCACCTCTGGTGACCTGCAGCTGTCCGGCGGCGCTTCGGCCAATGACGCGTTCTGCCAGAGCTGTCACACTACCAAAACGGTCCATTACGCCAATAGCGCCAATGCCGGTGGTGCAAGTACCGACGCCAATTCCTGCGCCTATTGCCACGAACCGCACGGCGAAGGGGTCGGTGCAGGTTTCGACGCGATGGTTCTTTCCAGTGTTGGCCCGGCCGGGAATAAAGCGCCTACTACGGTGACCGGTTTCACCGACCGAACCAGCAAGGCCAGCTACCAGAATGCGGGCTTCAGCGGCATTTGTCAGGTCTGCCATGACCCGAATGATGGTACCGGCGGCGCCATCAATCACTACAACCGGTCCCTGGATGAGACGGCCCATAATGGTGCCAGCCCGTGTATCGCCTGTCATAACCACGATGCCACAACCGCTTTCCAGCCAGGCGCAGGTACGGCCTGCAATGATTGCCACGGTAACGGTAGCTCCAATGCGCCGAATACCGGTGCGCATCTCGCTCATACGACATTCCAGACCAGTGACAAGGACAACGCGGCATTCGATGCCACCGAATGTGATGTGTGTCATACCGATGTCTACAGCGGCCCCGGCGATGGCACCGGCACTTTGCAGTACACCTACGACCCCATTGCTGACCAGGGCAGTGGCCTGAACCACAGCTCCGCGTCCGGTCGTGATTCCCAGCTGACCGCTGCTGTTGGTTGGGACCCGGTTGCCAAGACCTGCAGCAACGCCTGCCACCAGGGGCCGTCCGGCAAGACAGCCAAGTGGACTGATACCACTATTGGTTGCGATGCCTGCCATTACTATTCGGCGACCCCGACCTCGGCGGGCAATGTCGGTGTTACAGCCCTGACCGGAACTCACAACAAACACTTTGACGCAAGTGCAGTCTGTACCGACTGTCACGCAGACAATACGGGCGACACCGCCGCCAAGCGGACCCATATCACCACCGATTCCGGTGTCAAGGATGCCGTGGCCATCAAGGGTCGTGCCCAGGCCCTGCAGGACGAGGCCGCCATCGATGCCACCGTCGGTACCGACCCCGATCCGGGTAACCCGACCTGTTCCAACGTGGCCTGCCACAACCCGAGCAACGACGGCCACAGCGCTACCTGGACCGTATCGACTGCCAGCTGCCTGCTCTGCCACAACGGCGATGTGCCCTCCGGCAGCCCGATGGCCAGTGGCAGCCACCAGCGGCATGTCAATAACGCCGGCGTCATCGGCGACAACATCGACTGCTTCCAGTGCCATGTTGATGAAACGGCCGGTGGTACCAACACCGCCCATCGTGACGGTCAGATCGATTTCCAGAACGCCATGGGCTACGGCACCCAGTCGCCGACAACCTGCTTTACGCTGACCTGCCACCACAACAACAACACCGAGGTGGAAACTCCCGCCTGGGGTGACAACAGCAAGGATGACTGCGTTATCTGTCACAGCTCCAACGGTGGCGCCGATCCCGTGCCCAGCCGCGGTGATCATACGGGACACTGGGTTTCCAGTCGGTTCACAAACGGGCTCGAGTGCGCCAGCTGCCACGTCGACACCGTCAATCCTGGTGGCCTGACCATCAAGACGGCGGGCAAGCACCTCAACTCGGTTGAGACGGATGTTGTCCCCGGCGGGGCCGCGACTCCGTACAGCGGCACCAACGTCGCGTTTACCTACGACAGTGCCGCCAATCCTTCGACCTGCGCGGCAACGAGCTGTCATGGAACAACCCAGACCCGTCAGTGGTCCGCTCCTGCCGGTTGCGCCGACTGCCACGGTGATCTCAGTTCCGCCGGAGCGGTTCATGCCGCCCATATCAACATCAGCCCGAGTATTCAGGCCGACCGTTCCGAGTGCGTCATCTGTCACGGCTCCGCCGTCAACAGCTACGGCCTGTCCGGTGGTGGCGATCCTGCCCACGGCAATGGTTCCATTGACCTCGTGGCGGGCATCTCCAACACTACCTGTGCCAATGCCTGCCACAGCAGTACGGCTGGCGACGGCAACTGGTCCGACGTCGACGGCCTGAACTGCGATGCCTGCCACGCCTATCCGCCGGCAGACCAGCGCCACACCAAACACGTCACCGACAACGGAATGACCTGTACCGACTGCCATGGTAGCGTCGACGCCGCCGGTACTCACCCGCTTACCCACAACCATGCCAAGGACTGGGATGGGACTCCGGGTATCGTCGATGGTGAAGGGCTCCAGAGCCGTGGCAAGGATTACCTCAACCCCAGTGGCCAGGATGTCAATGTCGACGATTCGGCCTGGAATGCCTCCGGTGGCAACACCTGGACCAATTCGTCCGTGACCAATGACGCGGGCAATACCTGCTCAAACGTCATGTGCCACGATCCGTCTGATAATGGCACCAGTGCCGACTGGGATGTCGCCAATGGCAACGGCTGCGCCTTCTGCCACGGTGACGATGGCACGGTTGCGGTCATGACCACCGGCAGCCACCAGCGCCACCTCGAGGCCACCGCCAAGTTCGGTCTGACCATCAACTGCGACCGCTGCCACCCGAACAATGTCAGCAACGCTCACTTCATCGCCTCCACCGGACCGACTACGGTCAACGGCCAGGTCCAGTTCGGTGGTTCGGTGATCTCCGGTACCGGTACCGGCAACGCCCAGTACTCCGGCGATGTTGGCCTGCCCAACAGCGCCGCCGCACCGGCCAGCCGGTTCGGCACCTGCGGCACCAGCGCCTGCCACAACAACGGCCAGGGCGGCGCACCGGTAGCGACCTATACCTGGGGTACGGCGATCACGACCGACTGCCAGACCTGTCACACCGATCCGCCGGCCACCGGACGGCATGCCACGCACCTCGGCAACGCCAACCTCTACGGTCCGCATGACGGCGTGCAGACCTGGACCTGCGGCGACTGCCACCAGGCTAACAGCAGCACTACCCAGGCCGGGCTCAACATGGCCGGCCAGCCGACCCATATCAACGGGGTTATCAACTTCAACGACGGTACCAGCACCAACGCCGGCGACATCAACACTGACACCGGTGCCGGTCGGGTGACTGTCTGCGATACCTGTCACGGCGGCTCGACCGACGCCGATACGGCCAAGACCCAGTGGGACACCATCGCCCGCCTGGCCTGCGAAAGCTGCCACGACGGCACTCCGGCCAACAGCAAGGCTGACGGCACGGGCGTGACCGCTCCGGATCGCGCCACCAGTTTTGCCAACGGCCACGGCGGCGCACCGGCCAGCCAGGCATGTACCGACTGCCACGACAACAGCACCGACCACATCACCGGCACCCTCGGTGACGGCAACCGGCTCAAGGTGCTGAGCAGCAACAACTACGACACCATTGCCCAGCGAAACGCCTGGTGTAACAGCTGCCATGGCACCAGCATGAACGGTCACTACGACACCGGCGGTGGCACGCCTCCGGGCAGCAGCGACTCCGGTCTCTACTGCAACTATTGCCACAACCCGCATGGCGACGCGGCCGGTCAGGATGCCATGATCAGCAGCACCATCCAGGGCAAGGCCGTCACCGGATTCGCCGACCGAACCGCCCGTGCCAGCTACGCCAATGCTTCCAACAATGGCGTCTGCCAGGTCTGTCACGACCCGGCCAGCGTGGACCACTTCAACACCACCACCAACGAGACCACGCACAACAGTGGCGTCTGCACCGACTGCCACAAGCACACCGACACGCCGGCCTTCAAGCCGAGCGGCTGCAACGGCTGCCACGGTGGCGGCACCTCCGGCGCCGTGGCCAGCAACTACTGGCCGGACGGCAGCAACGCCAACGCCGAAAACACCGCCGGCCGTCACGTCAAGCACATGGAGCAGCTCAGCCTGCGCCAGTACGGCCAGACCCTGGCCCAGCTGCTTGACGATCCTGCCTCGGACAGCAAGCAGAAGACCCTGTGCGCCTTCTGTCACACCAACCCGGGCGGCGATGCCGACCACGGCAACCCGGCCAATCTGCCGGCCGAGGTCAACAGTATGGCCCAGTTGTGGGATGGTGCTGCCGACAACGCCAGCTACAACGCCGTTGCCGACACCTGCTCCAGCGTCAACTGCCACAACGGCAAGACTACGACCGATAACACCTACGGCTGGTACGATGCCGGCACCAGCACCTGTACCATGTGCCACACCCCTGGCGGCGCGGGCGCCAACCCGACCACCGGCCTGCATACCGTCACGGCCGGCGGTGTGACCGCCCACGACGACACTCTCGGTACCGGATGTACAGAGTGTCACAATGCCATGCCGGCCCAGGGCAACGGCGCCGGCAATACCCACATGAACGGCACCTTTGTGGTCGACAGCGGCGCCAACGATGATCGCGGCATCACCGCCAGCGGCAACCTTGCCTCCTTCACCCAGGCCGCCGTCGGAACCAGCGACTCCTGCGCCGCCAACTGCCACAGTGACGCCCTTGCCGGTGTCGGACAGTGGCAGCGCCTCTGGAGCACCGCGGCCGATTCCACCGCGACCACCCTCGGCTCGGCCCGCTGCGATGTCTGCCACGGTCAGCTCGGCAACTGGCGCGCCGGCATGAGCGTCGATCACAACCTGCCGAAGATCAACGACGGCACCCATACCGACTGTACCCAGTGCCACGTGGCGCCCGACGCTCCCTATGACTTCGCCACCATGCACGAGGACGGCAATGTTCAGGTCAACGACAACACCGCCATGAGCTACAACGCCACGGCCGGTACCTGTTCGGTGACCGCCTGCCACGGCAGCACTACGCCGACCCGCGGTCCGGGCGCCTCGACCATCTTCCCCGAAGACCTGCTCAACGGTCCGGGCGCCAGCTGCAACAGCTGTCACCTGGCCACCGGCGGCAGCGCCAACAGCAACACGATCCTTGGTTACACGTTCAACAACCGGACGGGCGCTCACGCCAAGCATGTCAGCTCTGCCGCCACCGCCTACGGCAGTACCGCCATTTCGACCCAGGCGGGCAACTACAACTACGGCTGCGGCGTCTGTCACCCGACCGACGAGGGCACCTATCACCAGAACAATACCCTCGACGTCCTGCTCGACCCGACCACGGCGCCGGCGACCATCAAGGCCCTCAACGGTGCCACCGCCGGCTATTCGGGCGGGGTCTGCTCGGAGGTCTACTGCCACGGCGATGGTGAAACACCCGGTGCATCGCCCGACTTCCTGACCGGCAGCTTCAGCAACCCCAACGGTGACTACTGCCAGAACTGCCACGGCAACCAGCCGACCACAGGCAGCCACGGGAAGCACGTTGTCGGCATCCACTACGACGACATCTACAGCGGCACCACTGGCCTGATAACTGACGCCGGGGCCACCGGCGCCGGTCACGGGGATGTCACTACCGCCATTACCATCACCTGCGCACTGTGCCACAACGGTACGGTCAGCCAGTGGTACAACGGCAACAACACCGCCTGCGTCAGCTGCCATGGCAGTGGCGGATCCGCCACCGACAAGACGGTGATCACCAGCGCCGATCTCGACAAGACAAAGCATGTCAACGGCGCCAAGGATGTCGACTTCGCTCCGACCGATCCGTTGCGTTCCAAGGCGCAGGTGCGCGACTTCACCGCCACGGAACCCGAGCTGGACAACAACTGGCAGCGCGTCAACGGCTACAAGGCCGGCTCGACCTCGCACGACGCCACCAAGGTGAGTCCGCCGCTCAATACCGCCACCATGTGGAACGGCGGCACCAAGAACTGTACCGTGGCCTGCCACAACGGCAACGTGGCCACCTGGGGTACCACCGGCATCAGCTGTAACGCCTGCCATACCCAGGTTCCCAAGTAAGGAGCGGATCGGATGCGACCCGAGCAGCTTGGGAAGATATGCCAACAGAAAGGGCGGGGGGCTTCGGCCTCCCGCCCACCGGCGGCTTCCCGTCAAGGAGGATGGATGATGTTGAACCGGATGCGGGAAGTTTTTTCGGCTGCCAACTATCGAAAAGTGAATGATTCGACTGTGAATAAAGGATTCAAAGACAAGGTGGAGACGGCTATGAAGGATGGAATCTGGAGGCGTTCCGG
>RFIO01000561.1 GCA_003695205.1 Deltaproteobacteria bacterium | reverse complement strand
CGGCTTCGAGTTGCAGCTGGGCCCCTTCCGGCGCCAGTTTCAGGCTGCCGCGGGCGGACTGGGTTTGTCCCAGGAATTGAAAGCCGGCCTCATCCAGGGTGACGCTGCCGGCGTCAAGGCCGGCCTTGATGTGGCCGGAATGCACCGGGGGCAGGTCGCGCCAGCGACCGCCGAGATCGGTCGCGGTGAGTTGACCGCTCAGGTGGTCGAGCCAAATTGTCCCCGGCGCCGACAGGCGGGTCGCTTCCAGGTCAAACCGGGCCGTCAACCTTCCCGTTTCGAGGCTCAGGCCCTCCGGCAGCCAGCCGGCCAGGCGCGTCAGCGTGGGTATGGTCAGGCGCGCATCGCCCGCGAGGGTCCCCTCTTCGAGTTGCAGGCTGCCGGCCAGGCGGCCCTGGGGCAGGTCGAGCTGCAGGTCCTCGACCCGCTGGCGGCCAATGGCCGGGTGCCAGAGGGCCTGCAGACGCAGACCGTCCAGCGGCAGTGGTGGACGATCGGCCAGATCGAGGCGGGCGTCGGGTCCGGCGACGGTCATGGACACCCGGTAGCCGCTGTACGGTTCGCCTGCCAGCCGGGTGCGCAGTTCGATGGTGCCGGCCGGCCGTGGCAGGTCCGGGGAGATTTCGCCGCCGACGGCGTCGAGGGGAAACTGTTTCAGAACCAGGTCGAGTTCGGCGGGCCGGGTCAGCCATTCGGCCGGGTTGTCGCCCGAAACTTTGCCCGTGAGCAGGACCGGGCTTTGGAAGCTGTCACGCAACAGCAGCCCGGACAGTTCGAGCCGCAGCTGTTCGCCGCTGGTCGCGGCAACCGCCAGGTCGGCATCGCCGAGCTGCAGCGGCCGGTCGGCCTGCCCCGGCAGCAGCAGGCTGATACGCCCCTGGCGGATGCGCACCTCCCTGATCCCGGTGGCGGCCAGGGGGCTGGCGCTTGCGGTTTTGGCCGAAGACTCTCCATCGGCCTTTGTCGGGGCGGCCAGGTCGATGGTCAGGTCGGGTTGATCGATCAGGATCCTGCGCAGGCTGATTTGCCCTGCCAGCAAGGGCAGGAGCCTGACTTTGAGATAGAGGTGCCTGGTTGTCAGCCGGTCGGCACGGTCGGGCAGCGGCGGTACTTCGAGATCGCGCAGGTCGATGGCCAGGCTGCCTTCGAGACTGAGGGCGATGCTGGAGAAGTGGACCGGTCGTTCGAACAGGTCGCTCAGGATGCCGGCGATATCGTCCCGGTAGCGGTTGAGATCGAGGGTGGCCAGAAACAGGGCCAGGCCCAGTCCTGCCAGAAACAGGATCAGGACCAGCATGCGGGCAAGTTTTCGGGCGTTGACGGCGGCCATGGAGTCAGCGGGTTCGTTGTCGTATCAGAAGCCTCCGGGCCATTATAGAATATATAGGGCCAACGGCCAGTCTTTTCCTCAGGGCGTGCTGAAGGGCCCCAGCCCGGTCAGAATCCGGCGCAGGTCCTCAGGCAACGGTGCCGTCAGGACGGCGGGGGCGTCAGGGGCCGCGCCGATGTCGACGCGCAGGCAGTGCAGACAGGGGCGTGCACCCATATCCTGCGGGCCGCCGTAGCGGCCATCCCCGGCAATGGGCCAGCCGGCGCCGGCCAGCTGGACGCGCAGCTGATGCCCGCGGCCGGTCTCCAGGTCGAGGGCGAGCAGGCTGAAGCGATCCGATCGACCCAGAACGCGGTAGCCGGCCCGGGCCGGGCGCAGGCGGCCGCGGTGGTGGACCGGGCGGTCGAGAATTCCCGTCGCCGGCGGTTGGCCCGCCACCAGGGCCAGGTAGGTTTTGCGCCAGGTGCCGGCCATCAGGCCTTTGCCTAGTTCGCTCGCCGCCTTGCGTCCCTTGGCGAGTATCACGACGCCCGATGTGCCCCGGTCGAGGCGATGCGCCGGCGCGACCCGGCAGCGCAGCCCGCGCCGGCGCAGCCAGTTTTGCGCCGTGCTGCTCAGGTCCGCCTCATCCTCTGCGGTGGGATGGACCGGTACTCCGGCCGGTTTGGCCAGCGCCAGCCAGCCCGGGGTTTCTGCCAGGACAACCAGGGGCGGCGCCGCGGCGGCAAGCTCCCGCAGCCGGGCACTGTCGGGCAGGCGGATTGCGCTTCCGGCCGCCAGCGGCTGCCCGGCGGAGGAGGGCTGGCCGTTGACCAGAACCTTGCCCGATTTCAGCAGCTTGCCAAGGTAGCCCCCGGGGGCGGCCGGCAGCCGGCGTTGCAGCCATTCCTGCACGGGCAGATCATGCTCACACCGATAGACACGCAGATGCATGGTGATCCTTTCGGCGCCCAGCCGGCAGCCCGATCCGTTCCGGCGGGGCGGGGGCACAAGGGCGCTTTACAGCCTCTGTACGTATTGTTACCATAGCCCGCTATCGCCGGCGAGGCCGGCGTGGGGGAAACATGCGGATCAAGCGGCTCGAAATTATCGGCTTCAAATCCTTCGTCGACAAGGTCGAACTCGACTTCCAGGAAGGCGTGTCGGCTATCGTCGGGCCCAACGGCTGCGGCAAGAGCAACATTGTCGACGCCATCCGCTGGGCCATGGGTGAGCAGAGCGCCAAAAACCTGCGCGGCAAGGCGATGGAGGATGTTATCTTCAACGGCAGTGAAAGCCGCAAGCCGCACGGCATGGCCGAGGTGTCGATCATCTTTGACAACGAGGACGGCCAGGCCCCGCCCGCCTTCGCCCAGTACGCCGAAATCATGGTCACCCGTCGCCTCTACCGCAACGGCGACAGCGAATACCTGCTCAACAAGACCCCATGCCGCCTGATCGACATCGCCGAGCTATTCATGGACACCGGCGTCGGCCGGCGCGCCTATTCGATCATCGAGCAGGGCAAGATCGGCTTCATTCTCAATGCCAAGCCAGAAGACCGGCGCTTCCTGATCGAGGAGGCGGCCGGGGTGACCAAATTCAAGGCGCGCAAGAAGACCGCCAGCCGCAAGATCGAGGCGACCAAGCAGAACCTGCTGCGCCTCGGCGATATCATCAGCGAAGTCAACCGCCAGCTCAACTCCCTCAAGCGCCAGGCCCAGAAGGCGGAACGCTACCGGCGCTATCGCGAGGAACTCAAGGGGATCGAAACCCGCTTCGCCCTGCGCCGCTACCGTCAGCTGCAGGATGAACTGCGCGGCCTGGAGCAGGGGGAACGCGAAGGCGGCGGGGCCCTTGAGCAGTTGACCGCCAGGCTGCAGTCCATGGAACTGAAGCTTGACGAGGGGCGTCTGAGCCAGGCCGGCATGGAGAAGGACCTGACCGCTTTGCAGGAGCAGGTCTACCAGCTGACCGCCGATATCCAGCAGGCCGAGGGCGGCATCAGTTTCGCCCGGCAGCAGCGCGACAAGCTCGATCAGCAGAAGGAGCGCTGGGCCACCGAGGCCGAGGAGGTCCGCAAGCGTCTTGCCTCCCTCGACGAGGAGGAGAAGTCCCTCGACGAAAGCGGCGCCGACCTGGTGCGCCAGGTCGAACAGGCCCGGGCCGCCCTCGAGGAACAGGCCGGGCGCTGCGAGGAGGTCGATCGGCTGGTGGGCGAACTGTCCGGAGAGATCGAGCAGCGGCGCAACGCCCTCTACCAGATGGTGTCGGAACAGTCGCGCGTCGAAGGCCAGCTGCAGGATGCTTCCCGGCGCCTGGAGATGCAGGATGAGCGCCAGGCGCGCAACCGCTCCGAGGCGGCCATGTTGCAGGAAGAACTCGACCGGGCTCATCGCCAGGCCGAGGAGCGGGCGCGCCAGCTGGCCGACGAGCGGGAACGGCATGACGGGCTGCGCCAGCAGCGTGACGCCACGCGCGCCGATCTCGAACAGTTGCGGCAGCGGCGAGCCGCCAACGAGGAGAACCTGCTGTCGGCGCGCGAGGAGTTCAACCGGGTGCGTTCCCGGCTCGACTCGTTGCGCCAGCTCGAGACGAGTCTTGAGGGCTACGCCGAAGGGGTGCGCACCCTGATGGAACGGGATGATTTCCGCGCCTCGGTCGACGGTCTTGTGGCCGACCGGCTGGTTGTGCCGGCTGAACTGGAAACGGCGGTCGAGGCGGTGCTGGGTGAGCGGGTACAGGCCTTTCTCGCCGGGCGTCCTCAAGCCGAAGAGGCCTTTGGACTGCTGGGGGGCGATCGGGGCAGGGCGACCTTCCTGGTCGGGCAGGGCGCGGTTGACGTCCCCGGGGTCGAGGGCGGCAGGCCGCTGCTCGATCTGGTCGATACCGGCGGGGATGCGCGCCTGGCCTCGCTGCTGGCCGGCATCTATCTTGTCGATGACCTTTTGTCCCGGGTGGAGCGGCCATTGCCGTTCGGGGTCACGCTGGTGACCAGGCGGGGGGATATCCTGACCAGCCGTGGCGAATGGACCTCGGGTTCGGCCGCCGGGGCCGGAGCGGGCCTTCTGCACCAGAAGCGGGAGATAAAGGAGCTGGAGAAACGGGCCGACCAATGTCGGGCGGAGGTCGACAGGCTCGAGGCTGAACGCCAGCAGCTGCACGGCGCCTGCGCCGAAGCCGAACAGCGCCTCGGGGAACTCGACAGCGCCATCCACCGCCAGGAGCTGAGCCTGGTCGATATCGACAAGGACCTGGCGCGCTATCGGCAGGAGGAGACGCGCCTGACCGAACGGCTCGAAACCCTCAGTGTCGAGGTCGATCAGATTCTCGGCGATCGCGACCGGCTGCAGCAGCTCGCCGACGAGGCGCGGCAACGGCTGGAAGAGCTGGGCCGACAGCGTCTTGAGGCGGAACAGCAGCTGGAACAGCTGGGCGAGCGGCTGGCCGCCCAGCGCCAGGTGCAGGAACAGGCGCGGGAGCAGCTGACCGCCATGCGGGTCGATGTTGCCAGTCTCGAGGAACGCTCGCAGGCGGCCCGCAACCGGCGCGAAGGCCTGGAAAACCTGCGCCTCGAGCTCAAGGGGCGGCTGGCTCTGCTGGCTTCGGAGCAGGAGAACGCAACCGAGGAACAGCAGCGGCTGGTGCGCGAAGGTGAAGAACTGCAGCGCCGCCTCGAAGTGCTGTTCGACCGGCGCGAGGCCGAGAAAAAGAACTACGACCAGCTGCGTGACCGGTTCGAGGAGATGTCCCAGAACCTGCTTTTGCAGGAGGATGAACTGCGCACACTGCGCCAGCAGGTCGCCGCCTCCCGGGACCAGGTCGGCCAGCTGCAGCTGCAGCTGCGTGAGAAGCAGCTCGAGCTGGAACATCTGCATCACGGGTTTATGGAGAAATACCGGATCGACCTCGAACACCTCGAAGAGGTGGAGGACGAGCCGGAGATCGACCAGCAGGCGGCCGAGAAGCGGCTCGAGGAGCTCAGGCGCCTGATCGACGGTATCGGCGAGGTCAACCTGACCGCCATCGAGGAATACCAGGAGCTGGAGGAACGTTCGCGGTTCCTCACCGAGCAGCAGGAGGACCTGCGCCAGTCGCTGCACGGACTGCAGACGGCCATCGCCAAAATCAACCGCACCACCCGCAAGCGCTTCAGGGAGACCTTCGACCTGGTCAACGCCAAGTTCCAGGAGATCTTTCCGCGCCTGTTCATGGGTGGTCGCGCTGAACTGCGCCTGACCGACGAGGAGGACCTGCTCGAGACCGGCATCGACATCATCGCCCAGCCGCCGGGCAAGAAGCTGCAGGGGGTTACCCTGCTTTCCGGCGGCGAGAAGGCGCTGACCGCGGTGGCGCTGATTTTTGCCATCTTCCTGATCAAGCCGTCCCCCTTCTGCCTGCTCGACGAGGTCGACGCGCCACTCGACGAGGCCAATATCGGCCGCTTCAACGACATGGTGAAGGAGATGTCGGCCCTGTCCCAGTTCATCATCATCACCCACAACAAGCGCACCATGGAGATGGCCGACACCCTTTACGGTGTGACCATGCAGGAGCCGGGCGTCTCCCGCCTGGTGTCGGTGCGCATCAACGAGTACCGGGAGGCCGGCCATGCCGTTTAAGCCGACCCTGCGCCAGATGCTCGACCGCATCCCCGGCTCGCTCGGGGCCATCATCGTCGACTGGGAGGGGGAGGCGGTCGACCAGGTCGGTCGCATCGATGACTACGAGCTGAAAGTGATCGGCGCCCACAAGGGGCTGATTCTCGACAGCATGCGACAGGCGGTACGGCGCGCCGAGCAGAGCGACCTCGAGGAGATCCTGATCACTACCAGCAAACGCCAGACCCTGATCCTGCCCATCGATGCCGACTATTTTTTCGTTGTCACCATGGAAAACCGCAACGTCATGGGCCGGGCCCTGTTCGAGGCCCGGCGCTGCCAGAAACTACTGAGAGAGGAGATCGCCTGATACGGCGACCGAAGCAGTCCCGGAAATGAATCAGCAACTGACCGAATGGCTCACCCCGCTGGCCGACTGGCTGGCCGGGCTTGGAGTTCCCGAAGAACAGAAGATGATGGCAGCCCTCGGGCTGCTTTTTCTCGGCGCCACATTCGTGGTGCTGGTCCTGATTGTCCTGCTTCTCAGGAGTCGTCCGGCGCCGCCGGCAAAGACGCCCGCCGAAGAGAAGGGGGTCGAAGAGACCGTTGAACCGGCCGCCGCTGCCGGGGACGAAGCTGTCCCGGCTGCCGAACCCGAGCCCGAGCCGGAGCCGCAACCCGAGCCCGAGCCG
>RFIO01000560.1 GCA_003695205.1 Deltaproteobacteria bacterium | reverse complement strand
CCCCCTGGCCGTCACAGACAAACAGCCCGTCGGACGAGGAGTCGATGATGGCATCGTGCTCCCAGGTCAGTTCCTGTATCGAACGGTCCATGGGCTCCTCAATCCAATCTTGCCGCCAAGTCGCCAAGGCGCCAAGAAAATCTTTACGAACGTCAGTGACACTGAGTTGGAGAGGAGTCCAAAAAAGACAAATTGCTTCTAGATCACCTCGAGACAGAATCCCTGACACAGTTATTGTTTCAGGGCTGTCGTGAAGGCATCATGAAGTCATCACGAAGCAAAAGGGCCCCTCACAGAACGTCTCCGTCTTTGATTTGAATCCGTTTAGCAATTCTTGGCGCCCTGGCGTCCTGGCGGCCCCAAACTCCGGGTTCAGTGCTTCTTCCCCAGATAAGCTTCCTGCACCCTGGGCGAGGCGAGCAGTTCTTCGGAGGTTCCCTCCAGGGATATCTTGCCGACATCGAGAACGTAGCCGCGGTCTGCCAGTTTCAGGGCGGCCTTGGCGTTCTGCTCCACCAGCAGCACCGTCACCCCTTTGCGGGAAATCTCGCGAATCTGCTCGAAGATCGCCTTGACCAGTATCGGCGCAATGCCTAGTGAAGGCTCATCGAGCAGCAGCATCTCCGGGTTGCTCATCAGCGCCCGGCCGATGGCGAGCATCTGCTGCTCACCGCCGGAAAGGGTGCCGGCCAGCTGTTTTTTACGCTCCTCGAGCCGGGGAAAGAGCTCGTAGACCCAGCGCAAGGTGTCACGGTCGACACTCTTGCGGGTGAAGGCGCCGAGCATCAGGTTCTCCTCGACTGTGAGGATGCCGAACACCCGCCGCCCCTCGGGAGAATGGCTGATGCCGAGCCGCACAACCTGGTGCGCTGACATCTGCGTCAGCTCCTGCCCCTTGAAGCGGATCGAGCCGCTTTTGGCCTTGAGCAGCTGGCTGATGGTGCGCATGGTCGTGGTCTTGCCGGCGCCATTGGCACCGAGAATGGTGACAATCTCGCCTTTGCGCACCTGCAGAGAAATCCCCTTGATGGCGGCGATACTGCCGTAGGAGACGTGCAGATCCTCTATCTCGAACAGGACATCACTCATCGTCGTCCTCACTTCCCAGGTAGGCCTCGATCACGGCCGGGTTCTGCTGAATCTCGTCCGGGGT
>RFIO01000559.1 GCA_003695205.1 Deltaproteobacteria bacterium | reverse complement strand
CCCGACCGAGGACGACCTGACCACGGCGGCCGCTTCCGAGGCATTCGGGCTGCCCCTGGTCGAAAATGAACAGGCCCGCGAGCTGGTACTGGAGCATTTCCGCCGCCTCAGGCGGGAGCCGCATCCAGCCAACCGGCGACAGTACCTGCTGCCCAGGACAGCCGAGGTGCTTCCCAATCCCCTCGGCACCGCGCCCGGCTTCCTGCTTGAACAGCCCTCCTGCCTGCTGGCCTTCTTTCCCGGTGTCCCGCGCGAAATGCGCGCCATGGTCGAACAGGAGCTGCTGCCGCGATTACGTCGGCGATTTCCCGCTCTGTCAACCTGGCAGGAAGTACGCCTGAGGGTATTCGGAATCTCTGAGCCGGAGATCGAGCGCCTGCTTTCTGACAGCCGTCTGCCAGAGATCGAAATCGGCTTCGGCGTCGATTTCCCCGAGACCGTGATCAAGCTGCGCGGCCGGAATCCCGAGGTTCTGGTTCGGGCCGAAGCTGCCGTACGCGCGGCGCTGCCCGGCGGTATCTGCTACCCGGATGGTGCCAGCCTGGCCAAGGTGGCGCTCGACAACCTGGCCCGGCAGAACCTGTCCCTGTCCCTGGCCGAATCGTGCACCGGCGGCCTCATTGCCGCCGCTCTCACTGATATTCCAGGAGCCTCCAGGGTACTTGAACGGGGCGCCGTAACCTACGCCAACAGCGCAAAAAACGACTGGCTTGGGGTCAGCACAAGCCTTCTGGAGAAACATGGCGCCGTCAGCGAGGCATGCGCCCGGACCATGGCCGAGGGCATCCGCGCCGCGGCCGGAAGCGACATCGGTCTGGCGGTTACCGGTATCGCCGGTCCCGATGGCGGGTCGGCCGGCAAACCGGTCGGCACCGTCTTTCTGGCCCTGGCCGACAACGAAGGCACCCGGGTGGAACACCTTGCCCTGGGCGGCAGCCGGCAGCGCATCCGCAGACTGACAACCATGACCGCTCTGGCGCGACTGGCCCGTTACCCCGGGGAGGGCACGAAATGAGGCGCGTAGACGCCGGCAGAATCCGTACGATCGCCATGCCGTTCGGGCTGGCGGTCGCCGCGCTGATACCCTTCGTCCTGTCCGATGGCACCTGGCTCGGCCGGCCGCAGGCAACCATTCTGCTGCTGGCACTCCTGGCGGGGGTTCTGGCCCTGGATCGGCGCCGCGAAAAACTGCGCTGCCAGGCTCTGGACCGGGAGCTGGCCGCCGCTCGCGCCCAGGTCCGCCGAACAAACGACGAGCTGGCCGAGGCCCACCGCCGTCAGCGCCAGATGCTCGACTGGGCCGGTGACGCCGTCCTGTTCATCGACCCGGCCACAGGTCGCCTGCTCGACCAGAACCGCCAGGCCCTCAAGCTGCTTGGCGCCAGTGCGTCTGATCTGCAGGACCTGCCGGTTCTGCAGCTGCTGGCGGACAGCAACCGTCACCGCTATCTCGAACTTCTTGATCGCGTGCGGGCCCAGGGCTACGGCGAAGACGATGCACTCGATTTTCTGCGCCGGGACAAAACCCGCTTTACCGGCGCCATCCACGCGCGCATGGGTCGCCTGGGCCGGCAGAGGGTCATCCATGCAACCCTGAGGGATGTCACCGCCTACCGGGCCATCGAGCAGGAGCTGCGACAGAAGAACCGTGACCTGGCCCTGCTCAACAGCATCGCCCACCAGTCGAGCGAAATCCACGACCTGCAGGAGCTGCTTGACACCACACTGGCCTCCATCGCCGAGGCGATGGAAGCCGACGCCGGCGGCATCTTTCTGCTGCGTCACGGCGGCAACGACCTCTATTTCGCCGCCCGCTACCGGGTCCCGGATGAAGTCTACCGCGAGCTGTCCCAGATGCAGCCGGGCCAGGGATTGGCCGGTGCGGTGGCCACGACAGGCCATCCCCGCTCCTCTGTCGACCTGCAGACCGACCAGCGCACCTGGGCCAGATCGGTTGCCAACACGTCATGGCGCGGGTTCCAGGCTGTGCCGGTCGCGGCGCGCGACCGGACCAGGGGTGTTCTCTGCCTGTGCAGCAACCGCAAACGGGTTTTCCGGCGCGACGAGGTCCAGCTGCTGCTGGCCGTGGGCAAACAGCTCGGTGGCGCCATCGAGGGAGTCGAACTGCTCGAGACCCTGCGCTGGCAGAACCGCATCAACGAGGCGGCCAACCGGGAACTGACCGAATCGAGACGGCGCCTGAAGGAAAACCTGAAACGCCAGGAGGAAGCGACCCGCACGCTGGAACGGCTCGAGCGGATGAAGAACAATTTCCTTGCCCTGGCCTCACACGAACTGCGCACACCGCTGACCTGCATCCTGACCGGCACTGAGCTGATGGGCGAACGGAGTGACAACCTTCTGCCGGACCAGACGCGTCTGCTTGAGGCCATCCGCCAGGGAGGGGAACGACTGCGCGAGATCGTCGACAACCTGCTGGAGGTCGCCCGACTCGAAGCCCAGAGCATCTACCTCGGTCGCGAAGCGGTCGACCTGCCTCTGCTGCTGCAGCGAGTCGAAGAAGATGTCCGCCCCCTAGTCCAGGCCAGCAACCTGCGCTTCGAACTGGAACTGCCCGGATCGATCGAAGGGCTCTGGGGCGATGCCGACCACCTGCATCGCACCCTGGAGCGGGTGATTGAAAATGCCATCAAATTCACTCCCGAAGGTGGCATCATTCGCGTCGGCACCAGGAGGCTGACCGGCGATGACATTGAGGTTATGCGCCCAGCCCTTGAACCGTTCACTCTTGAATTTTTCAACCGCCCGTTGGCAGAGAGCTACCTGTGCATTGACATCAGCGATTCGGGCATTGGTATCGACCCCGAGGAATTGCCGCGCATTTTCGACAAGTTCTACGAAATTGGCGATATCAGCGACCATCACACCTCCAGGACCCGCTTCGGCGGCAAGGGGGTCGGACTGGGGCTGACTTTGGCGCGCGGCATGATCGAAGCACACGGCGGCATGATCTGGGCGACCAGCGAAGGCATCGATCGGGGCGGCAGCGAATTTCACCTGCTGCTCCCCTTAAGCTCTGTGGACAAGCGCCAGCCGGCCGAACTGGAGACATGAAAGATGCCGCGTCTGTTTGTAGCCGTCCCCCTGCCGGTTGAACTGAAAGGGCGTCTCGCGCAGGTGCAGCAACAGTTGAAAACCGCCGGCCCTGCCCTGCGCCTGCCCCGCCCGGAGAGCCTGCACGTCACCCTGGCCTTTCTGGGAGACAGGCCGGCGGAATCACTTGAACAGCTGCGGGCCGCTGTGCTATCGGTAGGTCGTTCGCACGGGGCTTTTTCCTGCGACTGTACGGGCCTGGGAGCCTTCCCGACCGGACGGCGTGCCAGGGTGCTCTGGGCCGGTTTTGATAATCCGTTGTTGTGGAATGATCTTCACCGCGGGCTGGTGACTGCGCTAGGGGAAGATGTCGGGCGTTTTCACCCCCACGTCACGCTCGCCAGGGTGCGTGGTCGCCCCTGCGATGTCTCGGCACTGATTCAACGCCGGCAGCGGGAAACCTGGGGGCGGATTCGGGTCGACCGGGTCATCCTTTACCAGAGCGAGCTGCGGCCAGGCGGCGCGGTACACACCCCACTGGTTCAGTCCCGGCTCACGGGGCCCGCTGCCGGATGACATAAACTGACACACCTGCGCGCCAAGCTGGCACCAACCGGCGGTGCCGCAGCATCGACACATCCCAACCCCTGACGGAGGTTCTCACATGGCGGACGACCAGCGTAATCGCAGCATTGAACTGGCCATGGGCCAGATCGAAAAACAGTTCGGCAAAGGCAGCATCATGCGCCTGGGCGAAGAGACCAGCCTCCCCGGCGTCGAGGCCATTCCGACCGGCGCCCTTTCCCTCGATGTCGCCCTCGGCGTCGGCGGCGTGCCGCGCGGCCGTATTATCGAGATTTACGGTCCGGAATCCTCAGGCAAGACGACCCTGGCCCTGCACATCGTCTCGGAAGCCCAGAAGTCCGGTGGCATCGCCGCCTTCGTTGACGCCGAGCATGCCCTCGATGTCCAGTACGCCCGGCAGCTCGGTGTCAAAACCGACGATTTGCTGGTGTCCCAGCCGGACACGGGTGAACAGGCCCTTGAGATTGCCGAAGTCCTGGTGCGCAGCGGCGCCATCGACGTACTGGTGGTCGACTCGGTCGCCGCCCTGGTGCCGCGCGCCGAGATCGAGGGGGAAATGGGGGATTCCCACATGGGTCTGCAGGCCCGGCTGATGTCCCAGGCATTGCGCAAACTGACCGCAACCATCAGCAAGAGCAACTGCTGCGTCATCTTCATCAACCAGATCCGCATGAAGATCGGCGTCATGTTCGGCAACCCCGAAACAACTACCGGCGGCAACGCCCTGAAATTCTACGCCTCGGTGCGCATGGATATCCGCCGCATTGCCGCCATCAAACAGGGTCAGGACGTCATCGGCAACCGGACCCGGGTCAAGGTGGTCAAAAACAAGGTCGCTCCCCCCTTCAAGGAAGCCGAGTTCGACATCATGTACGGCACGGGCATTTCCAGGGTCGGCGACCTGCTCGATCTCGGTGTCGAGCAGGGGATCGTGGAAAAGAGCGGCGCCTGGTATTCCTATTCCGGCGAACGCATCGGCCAGGGGCGTGAGAATGCCAAACAGTTTCTGACTGACCACCCGGAGACGGCCGAAGCGATTGAATCGGCCCTGCGTACCCATTTCGGCCTGACCGCCGGCGAAGTTGCCGTCGAAGGAGCCTGACCATGAAGCTGAATGATGTTCTCGCCATGGCGCTCAAGGCGCGCGCCTCCGACGTCCATCTCAAGGCCGGGCTGCCGCCCATCTACCGGATTGACGGTCTTTTGAGGCCATTGCCCAAGGCGCCGCGCATCACCCCGGAACAGACCCGCACCATCGCCGATGAAATCATGAACGATGCCCAGCGCCGGCGCATGGAGGAGGTTCATGAGGTCGACCTCTCCTACGGCGTTCCCGGGCTGGGGCGTTTCCGCGTCAACGCCTTCACCCAGCGCGGCTCGGTATCTCTGGTCTTCCGGACCATCCCCTTCGAGACCAAATCCGTCGACGAGCTGCTGCTGCCGCCGGTGCTCAAGAAGCTGGCCATGGAACCGCGCGGCATGATCCTGGTGACCGGCGCCACCGGCTCGGGCAAGTCAACAACCCTGTCGGCCATCATCGACCACATCAACAGCCACCGTACCGCCCATATCGTCACGATCGAGGACCCGATCGAATACCTGCACCGTGACAAGAAGAGCATCATCAACCAGCGCGAGGTCGGCTTCGACACCGAAAGCTTCAGCGTCGCCCTGAAAAGCGCCCTGCGCCAGGACCCTGACGTCATCCTGGTGGGTGAGATGCGCGACTTTGAAACCATCGAAACCGCCATCACCGCCGCCGAGACCGGCCACCTGGTCCTTTCAACCCTGCACACCGTCGACGCGCCGGAAACCATCAACCGCATCATCGGCGTCTTCCCACCGTACCAGCAGCGCCAGATACGCCTGCAGCTCGCAGCCATCCTCAAGGGTGTCGTATCCCAGCGTCTGGTACCGCGCGCCGACGGCAAGGGCCGGGTTCCCGCTGTCGAGGTCATGGTCTCAACAGCCCGGGTGCGCGAACTGATCGAGGACAAGGACAAAACCAAGCTGTTGCGCGACACCATGGCCCAGGGCTACGTCGCCTACGGCATGCAGACCTTTGACCAGTCGCTGCTGCAGCTGCTGCAGAAAAAACTGATCACCTTCGAAGAGGCCATGCGCCAGAGTTCGAACCCGGACGATTTCAAACTCAAGGTCTCCGGCGTTTCATCAACATCGGACGGCACCTGGGACGATTTTGAGGACAAGGACGCCGAACTCGATGTCCCCAAGCCGGACACTGACGAAACCATCCAGATCGATCGCTTCTAGGTCGTGGCCAGGCAGCCATCTGCTTCATCCAATGCTTGGCTTCTGGCCCTGCGGTTGCTGACCCGGCGCGACTACGGCAGCCGTGAACTCGCCGCGCGCCTGCGTCAGCGAGGTTGCCCACGGGAAGAGATCGAATCGACGCTGGAGCGACTTCAACAACTGGGCTACCTCGATGACGAAAGGTACGCCCGGCATCTGGCAGGTCGGCTGGTCAACGAAGGCCGGGCCTGGGGGGGGCGCCTGCGCCTGGAACTGAAACAGCGCGGCATCGCGGGCGAGCTGGCAGAAAAGGCGGCTGAAGATGCCGAGAACAAGGCTGAAGCTACAACCCTGGTCAGGGACCTGGCCCGGAGGCGCTACTCCGGCTTCGACTACGATAGCGCGACCGACCGGGAGAGGCGCAGGGTTGTGCATTTTTTTCAACGTCGCGGCTTCCCCCTTGAGCTGATACTCGTGGCCCTGCGCCGCCCCGACTGACCCCGCTCCGGCCCGTCTGTCACTAACCCCTTTTCAAGCCCGCCCGCATCGACTATCATTTTTCGATTCAGGTGCGTCCACGCACCACGCTCATCACGGCAAGAAAGGCTTGTATCGATGCTCACCGGAAACCAGCTGCGCAAGAAATTCCTCGACTACTTCGCCGGAAAGGGCCACACCGTGGTCAAGTCCTCCTCCCTGGTCCCCCACAACGACCCGACCCTGCTGTTCACCAACGCCGGCATGAACCAGTTCAAGGACTGTTTCCTTGGCGCCGAAAAGCGCGACTACGTGCGCGCCGCCACCGCCCAGAAGTGCGTGCGTGCCGGCGGCAAGCACAACGACCTGGAAAACGTCGGTCGCACCGCCCGCCATCACACCTTCTTCGAGATGCTGGGCAACTTCTCCTTCGGCGACTATTTCAAGAAGGAAGCCATCGCCTTCGCCTGGGAGTTTTTGACCCAGGAGCTGGGTATCGACAAGGACCGCCTCTACGTCTCGGTCTACACCGATGATGACGAGGCCGCCGACATCTGGCACAAGCAGGAAGGGGT